>CAZJTB010000018.1:0-13475 GCA_964548485.1 uncultured Chryseobacterium sp.
CGCGGGCTCCTGGGATGATGGCCTGATCGAGTACCGCGACCGGGTGCCGGTGACGATCCACAACGAGACCAACAGCTCCCTGGGCCAAGTGACCAACGATGGGTCGGGCAAGGTGAATGTGGGCGGGCTCAGCTTCGATGCGAACGGGAACCTCTGGATCACCAACGCGTGGGCCGCGAAGCCGCTTTCGGTGCTCACGCGCGGCGGGCAATGGCACAGCTTCACGCCGGGCTCGCTGCTGAACGGGAACCTGCTCATCGCGGACATCACCGCTGCGAGCAATGGCCTGAAGTGGATCGTGCGGCCGCGCGGCAACGCGCTGCTCCTCTTCAACGACAACGGCACCATCGCCGATGCCAGCGACGACCGCTGGAAGCTGCTGAGCAATTCGCCCGGCAATGGCGGACTTCCCGCGCCCGACGTGTACTGCGCCACCGAGGACCTGCAAGGGCAGGTTTGGGTGGGCACCAGTCGCGGAATCGCTGTCTTCTACAACCCGAGCGACCTGTTCTCCGACAGCCCTTCCGATGCGCAGCAGATCCTGATTGAGCAGGACGGCAACGTGCAGATCCTGCTCGAGACCGAGTTCGTGAGCTGCATCACGGTGGATGGCGCCAACCGCAAGTGGATCGGCACGCAGACCGGAGGCGTTTTCCTGGTAAGCGCCGATGGGCGCACCCAGATCCATCACTTCACCGACGCCAACAGCCCGCTGCCCAGCAATACCATCAACGACATCGCCATCGACGGCATCACGGGCGAGGTGTTCTTCGGCACCGACCGCGGCATCGTGAGCTACCGCAGCGAGGCCATCGACGGCTACGCCGAGGCCACCTGCGCGAAAGTGTTCCCCAATCCGGTGCGCGAATCGTACACGGGCCCGGTGGCCATTGATGGCCTCGCCACCGACAGCGAGGTGAAGATCACCGATGTGAGCGGCAACCTCGTGTACCGCACCACGAGCTACGGCGGGCAGGCCATATGGAACGGCGCTGACATGAGCGGCAACCGCGTGGCCACAGGCGTCTACCTCATCTTCGCCAGCGACCGGGAGGGACTCTACAAGTGCAACACCAAGGTGCTGGTGGTGCGGTGAAACCGCCTCTCCATCATGTCCACGCTCGTCAAGGCCATCGTGTTGCGCGCCATCGCCCACGGCGACCGCACGCATGTGCTGAAGACATGGACGTCGCACGCCGGCGCGCGGTCGTACCTGGTGCGGGCCGGCAGCAAGCGCGGCGCATCCGTCGCGGCGCTTCAGCCCCTGAGCCGGATCGAGCTGGTGGCCGAGGAGCGCGCCGATCGCGACCTGCCCATCGCGCGCGAGATGCGCATCGACGAGCCTTATCAGCGGCTGCTGGCCGATCCGCTGCGAGCCACCGTGGCGCTCTTCGTGCAGGAGCTCCTCTACCGCGTGCTGCGCGCGGAGAGCGACGACCCGGAGCTGGACCTCGCGGTGAGGAAGGGCCTGCAGGCCCTGGACAGCGCCGAGCAGCTGCGCTGGTTCCCTCACCTGCTGCTGGTTTCCCTCTCGGGCCCCCTGGGTTTCCGCCCCGAGGCCCCGTTGCCCGGCCAGGACCACTTCGACCTCCAGGAAGGGTGCTTCACCCAGGCCGGTGCGCGCCACGGCCACCTGGTTGCGCCGCCCTTCAGCACCGCCCTGGCCCGCCTCCTGGAGCATGAGCCGGGCGAGGACCCGCCTATCCGCATCCCCGCTTCGCAGCGGCGGCAGCTGCTCGACCAGCTGCTGCTGTACTACCGCATTCATCTGGAAGGAATGGGCGAGCTGCGCTCGCCGGATGTCCTGCACGCCGCGCTGAGCTGATCACCGCTGCGCCGTCGCGCCAACTACTTTCGGCACCCGTCAATCATGCGCCAGCAATCCACCGCATTCTGGGCATTCGGCCTGGCCATGGCCTCCTGCACCTCCGCACCTTCCCCGATGAACGAAACCATCGCCCTTGCCTCGCCCAAGGCGGCCAAGCACAAGCACGAGATCACCGCGCATGGGCACACGCGCAACGATGAGTACCACTGGATGCGCCTTTCGGAGGAGCAGCGCAACGCGAAGGAGCCGGACAGCATCACCCGGGCCGTCATCGCCCATCTCGAGGCGGAGAACGCTTACACCGACGGCATGCTGGCCCCTGTCAAGCAGCTGCGCGGGGACCTGTTCAAGGAGATGAAGGCGCGCATCAAGGAAGAGGACATCACGGTGCCGTATCGCGAGCATGGCTTCTGGTACCAGCAGCGCTACGAGGCGGGCAAGGAGTACCCGGTGCATGTGCGCGCCCGCTCCACCGGCGACCGCTGGCCCGACGAGGGCGACGCGGCCTGGACGGTGCTGCTCGATGAGAATAAGCTCGCGGAAGGCAGCGCCTACTTCGATCTGGGCGATTTCGAGATGAGCCCCGGGAACAACCTGGTGGCCTACAGCACCGACCGCGTGGGCCGCCGCCTGTACGAGATCCGCTTCCGCGACATCGCAACCGGCAACGACCTTCCGGATGTGATCACCAACACGGCCGGCGGCTGCGCGTTCGCCGACGACCGCACCGTGTTCTACTGCCGCAAGGACCATACGCTCCGCAGCTACCGCATCTACCGTCATGTGCTCGGCACCGACCCCGCCAGCGACGCGCTGGTCTTCGAGGAGCGGGACCCCGCGTTCAGCTGCGATGTGTACCGCAGCCGCACGGACCGGTTCGTGATGATCGTGAGCGAGAGCACGCTCAGCAGCGAGCATCGCTTCCTTCCCGTGGATGAGCCCATGGGCGAGTTCCGCGTGTTCCTCCCGCGCGAGGCGGAGCATGAGCACAGCGTGCAGCACGTGCCCGGCGCCGATGGCCGGCCCGGAAAGTGGTATATCGTCACCAACTGGAACGCGCTCAACTTCCGGCTGATGGAGTGCGCGGAAGGGGAGACCGCCGATAAGCGCAAGTGGAAGACCGTGGTTGCCCACCGGGAGGATGTGCTCCTGGAGGATGTGGAGGCCTTCCGCGACCACCTGGTCATCACCGAGCGCCGCGAAGGGCTCACCCACCTGCGGGTGCGCAGGCTGAGCGATGGGCGAGAGCATGAGATCGCCTTCACGGACCCGGCTTATGTGGCCTACGGCGGAACCAATCCCGAATGGGACGCGCGCGTGTTCCGTTACGGCTACACCTCCCTTACCACGCCGAGCAGCGTGTACGAGCATGATTTCGCCACGCAGCGGAACACGCTGCTGAAGCAGCAGGAGGTCATCGGCACGTTCACGCCCGCGGATTACGCGAGCGAGCGCGTCTGGGTGAATGCCCGCGATGGCGCGCGCGTGCCGGTGAGCATCGTGTACCGCAAGGGCACGCCCCTCAACGGCACCTCGCCGCTCCTGCTCTATGGATATGGCAGCTACGGGTACAGCATCGACCCCACCTTCAGCAGCGCCAGGCTAAGCCTGCTCGATCGCGGCTTCGTCTATGCCATCGCGCATATCCGCGGCGGCGAGGAGATGGGCCGCGATTGGTACGACAACGGGAAGATGGAGCACAAGCTCAACACCTTCACCGATTTCATCGATTGCGCTGACCACCTCGTGGAGAAGCGGTATGCCGACCCGCGCAAGGTCTTCTGCCACGGGGGCAGCGCAGGGGGCCTGCTCGTTGGGGCAGTGGTGAACATGCGCCCCGAACGCTGGAAGGCCGTGTGCGCGGAAGTGCCCTTCGTGGATGTGGTCACCACCATGCTCGACGAGAGCATCCCGCTCACCACGGGCGAGTTCGACGAGTGGGGCGACCCCAAGGAGAAGGCGGCCTACGACCGCATGCTCTCCTATTCGCCCTACGACAACGTGAAGGATGCGCGCTACCCGGCGATGCTCGTCACCACCGGGTTCCACGACAGCCAGGTGCAGTACTGGGAGCCCGCGAAATGGGTGCAGCGGCTGCGCGAGCATCAGCTCTCCGATGCGCCCATCCTGCTGCACACCAACATGGAGGCCGGTCACGGCGGGGCCTCAGGGCGATTCGAGCGCCTGAAGGAGGTGGCGCTCGTGTACGCGTTCTTCCTGGACCAGGCCGGCCGATCGGCGCGCTAGCTCGCCAGGCTCTCCACGGAGACGATCTCGCTGGGCGCGATGGGGATGACCTGGGCCGAATCGCCGTTGGTGAGGCGCTCATAATCACGCACGCTCGCGAAGAAGAGCCGCTTGGTGCCATCGGCGCCGGCCGTCTCGCTGGTCTCCACCTCCCACACCACGCCGAAGACCTCCTTGCCGCTGCGCAGCTTGAAGCGGCAGTGCTGGTGCGCGTACTTCTTCAGATTGATGATTTCCATGGCGTGGTGCGCAGCGGAAAAGTAGAGCCATCGGGCATCGGCATCGCCGCGCATTTTTCAACAGCGCATCCCGTCCTGTGGAAAACGACGCCGTTGCGCCGCTTGTCGCGCGCTCGCTATTCGGCGAATCGCAGCGAGTACACCAGGGCCTCCAGCTCGCGCACATACGGGCGCTTGTCGAACTGCGGCGCATACACGAAGCCCTCAACGGTAACGATGCGGCCACCTGCGGGGTCGAGCGTGCTCAGGCTCACGAAGGGGCCGCCCATCTTGGCGCCGTGCATGCCGTACAGGCCGCGCATGAAGTAGGCGAATCGTCCATCCAGCGTAACCGCAAGGCCGCTCGGCATCAGGTCCAAGGTCTCGAATGCGCGCTGCACGATCATGTAGGATCCGGTTGCGGGGCCCGGTACGTGGGCGCGCGTCACCGAGTCGCGTTGCTCCACGAGGAAGGGCACGCTCCAGGTGCGATCATGGACATAGGGGTGCTCATGGATCAGGATGCCCTCGATCACATGATGGTCGAGTCCGCTGCCGCTCATCACGCGGTCGCGCTGCAGCCAGGTGAAGCCTGCGCCCATGGCTTTCGCGTGGTAGCCCACCGGGATGTCCAGCGCGAGGCCCGTAGCGGTCTTGAGACGATCGGCCAGCGCGTCATCGCGCTCGCGGCGGAGGCGCGCCGCGATGCGTTCGCGCTGGTGCGCCTCCAGCGCGCGGATGGCATCGCCCGCTCCTGCCTGCCAGTCATCGACCCAGGCCTCCGCGTTGCGCGCTGCAACGCGGATCAGCAGCTGGCCGCGGGCATGCACATCGCGGCGGGCCTCCAGCGCGCTGCTGTCGGCGCCGATGTCGCAGTAGAGCACGCTGTGGTGCACGGCCAGCAGCGAGGCGAAATCCTTCGGCTGGCATTGCGCCACACGGAAGAGCCGCTCGGGCTGAGGAAGCCCTTGCATGGGCTGCTCCAGCATCGCGCGAACGGCCGCTCCGGGCTCGCCCTCCCAGTAGCCTTTGGCCATCACCACGAGCACCTCGTCCTGGCCGCCGCCGCTGCTGGGCAAAGGCCGTTGCCGCTCATCGCAGCCGAACAGGAGCGAAGCAGCCGACAGCAGCAGCAGGCCCCGGCTCATCCTTGCGGCGGGCTCACGCGGATGCGCGCGCCTGGCTTGAGGCCCTGCGGCAGCCCATCGTTCAGGCGGCGCAGGTCATCGACGCTCACGCCGGGATGGCGCTGCGCGATGCTCCAGAGCGTATCGCCCGGCTGCACGGTGTAGTACTGCGCCCGGTTGTCGCTTCCCGGCGATGCGCTCGCCGTGCGCTCCGGCGCTCCGCGCTTCACCACCAGCTTCTGTCCGATCTGGATTGTGTTGCCCCGGATGTTGTTCATCTTCTTGAGCTGCTCCACGCTGATGCCGTAGCGGCTGGCGATATGGCCCAGGGTCTCGCCCTTGCGCACGGTGTGGTGGCGCTCGGTGGTCGGGGCGGTGGCTGGTGCCGGTGCAACGGAGGGCGGCTTCGACCCCGGGTTGGCGGCGTAGTAGCTGTAACGCAGCACCTCCTCGTTGCTGATGAACACCGGCACGGCATCCTTGGGCAGGTAAACGGTGATGGGCTGATCCGCATCGGGCACCACACCCAGCTTCAGCATGGGATTCAGCTCGCGCAGCTCCTGCACGGTGCCGCCGCTGAGCACGGCGATGGCGGCGAGATCGAGCGGGAAGCAAACCTGCACGGTGTCCACCTCATAGGCGCAATAGGTGGGCGCGATGGGGTAGAGGTTGTGGTCGGCATGGTGCGCGAAGAGGTAGTTCACCGCGATGAAGGCGGGCACGTAGCCCCGGGTCTCGCGGGGCAGGTAGTCGTAGATCTTCCAGTAGTCCTTCACGCCACCGGCGCGGCGGATGGCCTTGTTCACGTTGCCCGGGCCGCAGTTGTAGGCGGCCATGGCCATCTCCCAATTGCCGTAGAGGCCGTAGAGGTAATTGAGGTAGCGGCAGGCGGCCTCGGTGCTCTTGTACACATCGTGCCGCTCGTCGATGTAGCTATCGGCCTTCAGGCCATAGAGCTTGCCGGTGGGCAGCATGAACTGCCAGAGGCCCACGGCCCCGGCCCGCGAGCGCGCGCTGGGGTTGAGGGCGCTCTCGATCACGGCCAGGTACTTCATCTCGAGCGGTATGGTGTGCCGGTCCAGGTGCTGCTCGAAGGTGGGGAAGTAGAGCTCAGCCAGGCCGAGCATGCGCGAGCTCATCTCGCGCTTGCGAACCACATAGAGGTCGATGTAAGCCTGCACCACGCGGTTGTACACGAGCTCGAATGGCGTGCCGGCGTCGAGCACGGCCAGGCGATGGCGCATCACCTCCTCGCTCCAGGCGGGCACCTGGTCGGCGGCGAAGCCATGAACGTTGTGGTGCGCGGTGTCGGTGGTGAAGGGCGAATGCTTGATCCAGTGCAGGTTGGCCAGGTCGTCGAGCCGGGCCATGATGGGGTCGTCGGCAGGCAGAGCCACGGGGCCGGTGTCGTCCTGCGCGCTGGCCTGCTGGGGCAGGGCCGGGGCGAATGGCAGCAGCAGCGCGAAGGCGAGGTGGCGATGCGTCAAAGGCATGGTGCCGAAGGTACCAGTAAGACGCACGGAGGCCCGGCTTCGTATGCGCGCGGTTCGTTCACATCGGGGTGTGGACGTCACGCGCCGAACAAGGCCCGCGCGGCAGCGAGCAGCCGTGCCTCATCGAAGGGCTTGGCCATGAGCTGCACGCCGAAGGGAAGGCCGTTGCTGTGCATGCCGGTGGGGACGCTGATTGCCGGCGCGCCCACGAGGTTGGCCTGCACGGTGAAGATGTCTTGCAGGTACATGGTCACCGGGTCGGTGATCTCGCCTGGAGCGAACGCGGTACCCGGGCAGGTGGGGCCAATGAGGAGGTCGTATCGCTCAAAGGCCTCCAAGGTGCGGTCGCGCAGGATGCGGCGCACGCGCTGGGCCTTGGCGTAATAGGCATCGTAGTAGCCCGAGCTCAGCACGAAGGTGCCCAGCAGGATGCGGCGCTTCACCTCCGGTCCGAAGCCCTCGGAGCGGCTCAGGCGGTAGGTGTCTTCCACGCCCCGGGCAGCAGCGCTTCGATGGCCGTAGTGGATCCCATCGAAGCGCGCGAGGTTGCTGCTGGCCTCGGCGGTGGCGAGGATGTAGTAGGTGGGCACCTGGTGGTCGGGCAGCGGCACCTCTACAGGCTCCACCGTGTGCCCCTCTCCGCGCAGGCGTTCGATCTGGGCCTGCAAGTGCGCGGCGACCTCGGCATCCATGCCTTCGCGTTCCACGCCCTCACGGAAGTACCCGATGCGCAGCTTGCCTGGATCGCTGAGCGCGATGGGCTCATTCGGCCTGCGGCTGGTGGTGCTGTCATGCGGGTCGCTGCCGGCGATCACGCTGAACACTGCGGCGGCATCGGCCACATCGTGCGCGAAGGGCCCGATCTGGTCGAAGCTGCTCGCGAAGGCGATGAGGCCGTAGCGGCTCACGCGGCCATAGGTGGGCTTGAAGCCGACCGTCCCCGTGAACGATGCGGGCTGGCGGATGCTTCCGCCGGTATCACTGCCCAGGGCCACGTGCACGATGCCCGCCGCCACGCTGGCTGCGGCGCCGCCGCTGCTGCCGCCGGGCACCTTCGCCGGATCAACCGGGTTCCTCACGTTGCCGAAGGCGCTGTTCTCGTTGCTGCTGCCC
This sequence comes from uncultured Chryseobacterium sp., assembly GCA_964548485.1. Lineage (GTDB taxonomy): Bacteria > Bacteroidota > Bacteroidia > Flavobacteriales_F > PHOS-HE28 > PHOS-HE28. The sequence goes on from CAZJTB010000018.1 coordinate 8,027, forward strand.
ATGGCGAACTCGTCGCAGTTGGTGCGGCCGATGATGACCGCGTCGGCGGCGAGCAGCCGCTCCACCACCGTGGCGCTGTAAAGCGAGGTGAAGCCCTCGAGGATGCGCGATGCCGCGCTCACGCGATGGCCCTTGTAGCAGATGTTGTCCTTGATGCTCACGAGCATGCCCGCCAGCGGACCAGCGTTCCCGGCCTTGCGCTTGGCATCCACCTCGTCGGCCTTGGCCAGGGCGCTCTCGGGGAAGAGCTCGAGGAAGGCGTTGAGGTCCTTGCGGCGCCCGGCCTCGGCCAGCGCGGCCTCGGCCAACTGCCGCACGGTGGCGCCGTTCGCCATGGCGGCACGGGCCTCGCTAAAGGTCTTCGGGATGCTCACGCGCCGGCTGGCTACTTCGCGTCGTCTTTCTTCTCGTCCACGCCGTCCTTGGCGTTCTTGAACTCTTTCATCCCTTGGCCCAGGCCGCGCATGAGCTCGGGGATCTTCTTTCCGCCGAAGAGCAGGAGCAGCACCACCACGATGAGGACGATCTGCCAGGGGCCGATCATGCCGAGCAGGATGGAAAGCGGGACGAGGCTCATGGTTGTGCGATTGTTGCGCGCCCGCATCGCAGGCAGGGCCAAAAGTAGCCGTTTCGGCCCTCCTACTCGCGATAGAGCCACAGGGCCGGGTCCACGTTCACCAGCCCATCGGCGGTGATCTTCCAGACCTCGATGTGGGCCACCGCGCCATCGTCGCCGGTGAGCACGGTGCCGATGACCTGCTTGGTGCCGAGCTTGTCGCCCTTGGCCACGCTCACACTGGCCAGGTTGCTGTACACCGTTCGATAGGCGCCGTGGCTCACGATCACGGCCTTGCCCGCGCCGGGCAGCACGATCACACTGGTGACCTCACCCCGGAACACGGCGCGCACGCCGGCGCCCTTCTCGGTGGTGATGTCGATGCCGTTGTTGTCGATGACGATGCCCTTGAGCACCGGGTGCGGCTGCTTCCCGTAGCGACCGGTGATCACACCCTTCTCCACGGGCCAGGGGAGCTTGCCCTTGTTCTTCTCGAAGTCGTTGCTGAGCTCACGGGCCTCGGGAGTGAGGGTGATGTCGAGCTTGGCGGGCTTGCCGCTGGGGGTGGTGGCGCCGGCCTTAGGCTTCACGGCCTCCTCGATGGCCTTGCGGATGGCGGCCTCGAGCTCGCGGCGCTGGCCCTCTTGCTTGCGCTGGGTGTCGCGCAGCCGGCCTTCCTCCTTCCGCAGGGTGTTGAGCGCCTGCTGCTGCCCGGCCCGGTCCGTATCGAGCCGGCGCTTCTCCTGCACTTGCTCGCTCAGGATCAGGGCCTTTTCCTGGCGCTGCTGCTTGAGGGCTTCCACGCGCGCATCCATCGCGGCCTGCGTCTCGGCGATGAGGGCGGCCTGCCTGCGGCGCTGCGCGGCCAGCTGGTTGATGTAGCGGCTGCGGCGGAAGGCCTGCTGGAAGCTGCTGCTGGCGAAGAGGTAGCTGAGGCGGTCGTACGCGCTGCGGTTGCGGTAGGCGGCCGCGATCATGCGTGCATAGCCCTGCTTGAGCGCGGCCAGGTCGGCATGCAGGGCCGCGATGGCCTCCTCGTCGGCGCGGATGCGGTCATCGGCGGCGCGCACCTCGTTGTCCATGGCGCGGATCAGCTGCGCGCGCGCGGCGATCTGGCTCTCCAGCAGGGCGAGCTGCTCCTGCGTGACGCGCTGCTCCTTGCGGGCCTGCTCGATGAGCGCGGTGGTGGTGCGTATCTGCTTGTCCAGCGCATCGCGGCGCTTCTCCAGTTCCTTGCGCGACTGGCCGAGCACCAGCACGGCCGCCAGCAGGAGCGGCAGCAGCGCGAGGGCGCGCAGCGCGCGGTCATGGCATGGGCGCATACTTTTCGGGGATTCGGAAGGGCATGGCGGGCGGCGTGCCGATATCGATTCGCGAGAGCTCGAGCAGTGCGCTGGCCATCTTGCCGGGCTCGCTCAGGGTGATGCGGATTCGTGTGGGCAGCAGCAGGGCTTCGGGACCGCCGCGCTCCTCATAACGCAGCTCGGCGGTGCGGTCGTGCGCGAGGTCCGCGATCTGCACGCGCGCTACGCGGAAGCTGTCCGGCTCGAACCAGTAGCGCTGCACGGTGGCATCGCGCTCCTCGGCTTTGCGCAGGGTGCGCTCCAGCCGGCGCTCGCGCATGTCGCGGTCGCGCGCCAGGGTGTCGCCGGGGCTGATGTCCTCCGCGGCCCGGATGAAGCGGCGTTTCTCGCGGCTGGTGAGCACGTAATGCCCATCCTCGCGCTCCACGCGGTATTTCTCATGCGGGTCGAGGCCGATGGCCGCCCCGTTGATCGCCTGCTGGATGAGGTGGAGGTCGGGCGGCAGGCCGAACCTGGCCTTGGCGGCTCCTGTATCGCCCACGAAGAACTGGTCGTTCAGCTTGTCCATCACCTTCAGGCTGTCCGGGGTGAGGAGCACCCGGGCCATTTCGATGCCGAGCAGGGGCACCACGCTCAGCCACACCGCGCTGTCCTGCACGCTGCGCAGGTGGGCCTTGAAGCTGCGGTTCTGCCCGGCCAGGGTCAGGTCCACATCGGCCTTGGCCGTGTAATAGCGCACGGGTTCCTGGCGCATGGCGAGGGCTCGTTCCAGCACTTTCTCGGCGGAGCGGGCCGGCAGCTCGCGATTCACGACGGTGATGCGACGGGTCTTGCACGAGACGGCCAGTGCCGCTGCGGCCAGCAGGGCTATGGCGGTCCTGGTCATTCCACCCTTCGCTCTTCGGCGATCTTGCGGCCGATGGCCTCACTGGCCCCGCCGCGCTCCATGGCGCGCTTCCAGTTCTCGAGCGCGGCGGCCTTCTCACCCAGCTCGAAGAGGATGTCGCCGTAATGCTCCAGCAGCTCGCCATCGGGGTTCGGAGAGCCCGCGAGCGCCTTCTCCATCCAGGTGCGCGCCTCGGCATGGCGCTTCAGCTTGAAGAGCACCCAGGCATAGGTGTCCTGATAGCTGGGCTGGCCAGGGGCGAGTTCGTTGCTGCGCCGGCTCATCCGCTCGGCCCGCTCGAGCTGCTCGTTCCGCACGCTCAGATAATAGGCCCAGTTGTTCAGGGTGGTGGGGTCGTCGGGCAGCAGCGCCAGCGCTTTCTCGTAGGCGTGGTCGCTTTTCGCGAATTGCTTCGACGCATTGTAGGTCTCGCCGAGGCTGCTCCAGAACTGCGCGGTGAGGGGCGGGTTGTCCACCACGAGGTCGCGCCCGGTGACCAGGGCCTCGATGGCCTCCTCGTGCTGGCCCAGCTGCGAATGGGCGATGCCCTTGTACAGGTAGGCCTCCGGCGAGGTGGGGAAGAGCTCGATGGTATAGGCCGCGTCCTTCACCAGCGCGGCGTGGTCGCCCAGCTGGAGGTCGAGCTGCAGGATCTGCGCGTGGATGGGGAAGCGGTCCTTCTCCAGGGCCAGCGCCTTGCGGAACTGCTCGCGCGCCTCATCGAGCTTGCCATCGCGCATCAGGAAGTCGCCGTGTATGGTGTGCGGCTTGCCGCTCTCGGGGTGCGCCCGTTCGAGGGCCTCGATTAACGCGTAGCTGCGCCGGATCAGGTCGGGGCGGTCCTCGGGCTTCTCGCCTTCGCGCTCGGTCATCTCGAAGAAGCCGATGAGCACCGGCATCTTGGCATCGATGTCCACCTCGGGGTCGGCGAAGGCCTCGCCGAGCTCACGGTAGGCCTCTTCCATCTTCCCGGTGCCGTAGTAGTGCTCGGCCAGCGAGATGCGCAGCATACTGTTGCCGGGGTCCATGGCCAGGGCCTTGCGGTACTGCTCCAGCGCTTGCTCGCTCTTTCCCTGCTCATCGTATGCCTCGGCCAGCATGCCCACGTATTCGGCGTTGCCCGGATTGGAGGCGATGGCCCGCCCCAGCAGCTTCTCGGCCTCGGCCCACTGGCCCATGGCCATATAGGTGCCGAAGGCATGGTGCACGAGGTCCTCGCCCAGGCCGAATCGCTTCTCCACATCGCCGTAGGCCTTCGCGGCTTCTGCGGGCTTGCCGGCATAGGCGTAGGTGGCCGCCAGGTCGAGGTACACCTCGTAGCGGTCGGGCCAGCGCTCCAGGATGCCTTTGTACACGCCGATCGCTTCCTGAGGCTGATTGCCCTGGCGGTGGAGGTCGGCGAGCAGGAAGCGGTACCAGATGTTGTCCTTCTCCGCCGCCACGGCCTGCTTGGCATAGCTCACGGCCTGTCCGAAGTTCTGCCCCTGGTGGTAGAGCTTGGCCAGCTCGAAATAGGCTGCCCCGTTGAGCGGGTCGGCCTTCACGCATTGGCTGTAGAGGCTCAGGGCCTTGGGCAGGTTGCCCTGCAGGCGCGCCTGCGTGGCCTCCATGAAGAGGCGCATCACCCGCTCGCGCTTGTCCCCATCCCCGCGGCTCGCGTTTCCGCCATCGGCGGCGGGCTCGGCCGTGGTCACGGGTTTGGCTCCGCCGCATGCCAGCAGCAACGGGATGATCAGGAGCGGGAGGAGTCGGTTCATGGTGAGGGGCTCAGCCCGCGGTGCTGTCGTCGCTCAGGCTCAGGTCCATGGCCTTTCCGGTCACCTGGGCCCGCTCGCCGATCATGCTGTTGGCGATCACGGCGTCCTGTACACGCACGCCTTCCCGCACGATCGAATCGCGCACCACGCTGCCGGCGATCACCGTGCCGGCCTCGATGGAGACGTTCGGGCCCACCACGCTGTTCACCAGCTCCACGCCGTCGCCGATGAAGCAGGGCGGGATCACCACGCTGTGGGTGCTCTTCAGCTTGGCGCTCACCAGGCCCTTCTCGTCCTTCAGGAATCCGAGCACCTTGGTGTTGGTGTCGACCATGGCGTTCTTGTTGCCGCAGTCCATCCACACGTCCACCGCGCCGGCCTTGAAGCGCGCGCCCTTGCGCTTCATGTTCTCCATGGCGTTGGTGAGCTGGTACTCGCCTTTCTCTTTGATGTCGTTGTCGATGAGGAATTGCATCTCCTTTCGGAGGCGCTCACCATCGGCGAAGTAGTAGATGCCGATGATGGCCAGGTCGCTCACGAACTCCTGCGGCTTCTCCACGAACTCGGTGATGATGCCGTCGCCGTCGAGCTTCACCACGCCGAAGGGGCGCGGGTCATCCACCTTGTTCACCCAGATCACGCCGTCGCAGTCCTTGTCCAGCTTCAGCTGGGCGCGGAAGAGCGTGTCGGCGAAGGCCACGATGATGCGGCCGCTGAGGGCGCTCTCGGCGCAGAGGATGGCGTGGGCGGTGCCCAAGGCCACTTCCTGGTAGTGGATGCTGCCTTTGGCGCCGATCTTCTCGGCGATGGCCACCAGGCCCTGCTCCACCTTCACGCCGAAGCTGGGGTGCACCACGAAGGCGACCTCCTCCACGGGCTCGCCGGCCACGGCGGCCAGATCCTCCACGAGGCGTTGCACGATGGGCTTGCCCGCGATGGGCAGCAG
>CAZJTB010000019.1:0-8944 GCA_964548485.1 uncultured Chryseobacterium sp.
GTGGGCCTGCGCGCGCACCAGCCATTGCAGCGCGCGCTGCTCGCTCTGCAGCACCTTGGCCGGCGTGGCGAGCACGAAGGCGCTATCTAGCCCCTCGCCCTCATACACCGTCTTGAACACGCAGCCCTTGGGCGGCTGCGGCTGCGGCACGGGGCAATGCGCGCGGGGCGCCACAGGCGCGGGCGGGCGGAAGGCGATGAGCAGGGCGGCGATGCCGATGGCGCCGATGCCGGCGACGAGGACGAAGAGGTGCTTTCTCATGGCGTGTGCGTTTTGGCCTTTCCGCTTTGATGCGGAGGAAGGGCGGTTTGCACACGCGGTACACGCGCGCCGCGATCGGGTTCAAACGGCTGGGCCGTTACGGCTCATCCGGCGCCCGCTGCACGCGGAAGAAGCCATTGCTGACGTTCACGAAGATCTCCTCGCCGGTAACGGAATCGTAACGCACCATGGTGCCGAGGAAAATACCCTGCACATCACCCCCCACCGGGCCGTACTGGTTCACGCCGATCTGCAGGTCGTAGGGGAAGTAGAACCGCCCATCGATCACCAAGGTGAACCCGCAATCACCGTCACCTTCCACCGTGGCGCAGTTACCGGTGCTGCTGCCGAGCCACTCTCCATAGAGCTGCGGACCACCTCCTCCATCCACGATGAAGAACTGCGTGGTATTGTCCGCGGCGAAGTAGGTGGCTGTGGCCAAGCCGGTGGCCGGGTTGATCACGACCGTCTGCTGGGTGTAGCCATCGCCATTGAGCACGCAGCCGGCCTGCAGACCGCCTCCGGAGCCGCCATTGCACAGGGTGATGGTGCCCACATTGACCTCAGCACCGGACGCAGAGGGGAAGGTGACGGCGAGTTCCTGCACCACGCCGCCGTTCAGGTTCACCAGGCGGAGTGTGGCCTGCTCGCCATTGTAGGGCGCAGCGATGCGGAACTGCGGCGTGGCCCCAAGCGGCATGAAGTAGGATCCGGCGGACCAGGTGACCATGGCATAGCCGTTCACGCTTCCGGAGGGGCAGTTGAGCGTACCCACGATGTAGCCCGGCGTGTTCAGCACCAGTTCAACATACTGCTCAGCATTCGCCGCCAAGGAGCCGATGGGCACCGGAGTGGCCGTGAGGCCGATCGGGTTCGGCTCAAGCTCCACCGTGAGGTCAAGATCCGCAGGGACAAACACATCGAACTCCCCGTCGGAGCGCGGATAGGTCCTGACCTGGCGGATCTTGATGGGCAGCGGCACGGGCTCGAACTCATCGTCGATGCGGAGCCTGCCTCGGACACGCGCACTCGGCATACCGATATCGACGTTCCAAGTGGAGAAGTGCTGGACCACGCCGACGTACTCGCCGCCCTGGCGCTGGGCCTCGCCCTCGGGTTCCCAAAGTCCCGTTTGCTCATTGAGGTGCCACAGCGGAACGGTGGCGGGCGCCTCGCTGCTCTGATCGGCCGCTATCGGCAGGCGCAGGGTGGCCGATGCCCCGTTGCCCAGCTGCAGCTCATTGCCCACGCCATCGGTGATGCGCACGCTGGCCATGCCATAGCTATAGAGCTGCTGTTGGGTGCCGTTCACGATGGCCGTGAGATCGCCACCCGGCATCGAGGCGCTGAAGTCCGGGGCATCCGTGGCGAAGTGCTCGACCGCCACGGCGTAGATGCCCGAGTAAGGGGCTCCCGATGCGGTGATGAGCCCGCCGGCAGGCAACTGCAGGCGGAATCCGTCCGGCAACTGCAGGTCCTGCGGCGATGCGGAAGAGAGGCCGGTGAAATCGGGCGCGCTGGAACGCATGGCCACGCGCACCATGGTCGTGCCATTGAGATGCGCGGCCGTGCCATGCACCGCGTTGAAGTAGCCGGCCTTCTGGCAGCGCACCACCACGCGTTCGTTGGCCGGGGCGCTGCCAAGCAGGAACATGCCCGCCGCATCGGTCAGGGCCGTTGCCGGACCGGACTGCACCTGCACGCCGGGCAAGGGCGCGCCGGAGGCATCCACCACCTGGCCCAGCACGCGCGTGGTGCCGGCCGTGGTGCCCGGGCCTGCGGGCGGCGGCGGCCCGCTCTCGTCCTTTCGGCAGCCTGCGGCCAGCAGCACCGCGATCATGAGCGCGGCGACGAGCGCGAGCAGGGTCCACAGGCGATCGGAATTGGCGCGGGTGGAGGGCATGCGGGTGGTGTTAGGCATGGGGGTTTCCATGGGGGCCGAAGCAAGCGGCGAGGGCCTGCGGTCGCCATCCCACGTTCGTGGGTAATGACCCAAGATCCACAAGGCGTAATCATGCGAAGGCCGATCCGGGCGGGTGGAACAGGGCCTGCGGAGCACGAGCACACGAAAGTGGGCATGCCCGCGGATGGCTGTCGGCCTAATGTTGCTGGCCTGCCGCTCGATAATCAGTGCGGTCACGACACCTCATGGATACTCGCCGACCCACCCTGCTTCCTGGCCTCATCACCTGCCTCCTGCTGCTCATCGCGCATGAGGCCTGTGCCCAACCCGGGGAGTGCCAGCCCCAGGCATGCAACTTCCTTGGTGGACCCTCGATCGCAACGGTTGCGCCCAACAACGCGTCGCACTTCACCCCCATCGGGGCATGGATACAACCAAGCTGGTCCGCGAGCTTCCCGGTCACGGCCGGCGAGACCTATGAGTGGTCCTCCTGCCCGGCGGATGGTGCGGGCATACCCTACTACCCATCGGACATCAATTTCACCCTCAGGCGCCAGGATGGCACCTTCCTCTGCTTCTCAGAGGATGTCTGCAGCGGCTTCCCGAAGATCCGATGGACCGCGGACCAGTCCGGAACGGTGATCCTGGGCATACGGGAGGATGGCTGCTACATCACTCCCTACACCACCCGCAAATACCAGCCTTCCTGGCGATGCGTGAGCTGCGCCGCTTTCACGCCCTGCGAGGCGAGGACGGAGATACGCTGCTCAACGACCTACACGGCCACGCACGGCAGTGGTGCTGGTGCTTACGAGCTCGCATGCGGTGGAGGAAGCGGCACGGGGAAGGAACGGGCTTACCTCTTCGTTCCCGGAGCGAGCGGCCCCATGGTGGTGCAGCAGCTCGCCTCCCATGCACCGGTGCGCTGGTACTACAAGCCGGAAAGCCAGGGATGCGCCGCCACGAACTGGATCTGCGTGGGCACCCTGAACGGCAATGCAAGCAGCGCTTCCTTCACCGTGAGCGAAGGGGTGCGCTACTTCATCATGGCCGACCCGGAGGCCAACACCGACGAGGCCCTACGCGTGCTGCAGGGCGTGCAACACCCAAGGTGAGGTCACCTTTCAGCTCGGCTGCACCCTGCAGCCCGACGCCTGCCTGTCACCGACGCCCATCAGCTGCGGGAACTCCTATAGCGTGACCATTCCGCCGGGCGCAGGCATGGCCGGGGAATACCTGGAATGCGGGCTTCCGACTTTTGGGAAGAACCATGTGTTCGCATTCACCACCACGCTCGGAGGTGACCTGACCATCACGCAGAACGCATCCGGGCCGGTGACCTGGCTGGTGTCCAAGGGCGAACCAACCCGCCCCTGCGAATTCAAGTGCATCTGGTCGCCGGATGTCGGCTCCTTCACCATACCGCTGGCACCGAACATGACCTATTTGCTCAGGGTCAACGGGAGTTACACAGCCGGCGCCACGGTCACCTTCAGCATTGACTGCTCGGCCTTCGAGGACCCCTGCTCCACCATCACCGAACTGAGCTGCGGGCTGCCAGTTTCAGCAACGGTGAGCGGCACCGGCGGTTGGAACGGCTTGACGGGCTATTGCGGCATCGGCAGCTCGTGGGGAAGGCAGCGCCTGTATGCCTTCACTCCTGCCCAAACGGGAGCGTACAGCATCGAACAGACCGCGCTCACCCAAGGCCAGATGATGCAGTACTTCATCAAGCCGCAATCCGAAGGCTGCTCGTCCACGGGATGGTCCTGCATCGGAGCCCTGAGCAGCCCAGGCACAACGCCGACCGTCACCCTGGAGGCAGGCGTGCCATACTACTTCATGGCCGTCGCCTTGCATACATACCTCACGAGCAGCTACACCATGCGCGTGAACTGCCCACCTCCACCGGCCGACCCCTGCCCAGCCATCGTGAACATGGCATGCGGCATCCCCGTCACACGGAGCATCGCGCCGGGCCAGGGGACCTATAACCCGCCACAGAACGCCTGCGGCTACAGCACGCCTGGTCGCGAGCAGATCCTACGATTCACCGCGCCGTACTCGGGCACGTACAACATCAGGCAATTGACCGCTTACGATTGGACCGACTACTTCTTCAAGCCGGAAGCCAATGGATGCAGCGCCACCGGATGGACCTGCATCGATGACCTGTTCGGCGCGGAGCTCGGCGCGGCCTTCACCATGCTCCAGGGCGTCACCTACCTCATCATGGCCGATCCGGAATCCAGCAGCGGCGGCATCCTCTCGTTCCAGCTCGAATGCAGCAGCGCCTATGACGCTTGCGCCCTGATTGAGCCGCTGGCCGGATGCAACGAGCCCATGTCCGTGCAATTCGGATCCGGGAATGGCAGCTACTTGAACCCGGGCACCAGCTGCGGTGCGAATACGCCGGGCCGCGAGCGCATCTTCACCTACACCGCCGCGCAGGGCGGGCAGCGCTTCTTCCAGCAATTCACCTCCAACGGCACCATCAACTACTATGTGAAGCCGCAATCGGGCGGCTGCAATGGTACCGGGTGGACCTGCTTGGGCGGCATCAGCGGAGCAGGTGTCACCTCCACCTACAGCATGACGGCGGGCACCACCTACCTGGTGATGCTGGATGCACTGTCCACAACGGGCGGAACAGTCGAATTCACCTTGGGCTGTGCGCCCTCCGGCAACGTGTGCATCACCAGCACGGTGGGCCCCATCGCCTGCGGCACGGATGTAACGGTGAACATACCTGCGGGCACGGGCCGCTTCCTGGACCTGCCCGGCTGCGGCGGCGGCCCCATGCCCGGGCTCGAGCGCGTATTCACGTTCACCCCAACGGTTTCGGGGCCGCACACGGTCATCCAGTCCAACAGCTTCGCGGTGATCCGCTACGCGTTCAAGCCCACGGGGTTCGGCACCTGCGTGTCCAGCGGATGGACCTGCGTGGGGTACCAGCAGGGAACTGATGAACTCGGGCCGGCCACCCTGGTCGCTGGCACCTCTTACTGGCTGTTGCTCGATGCTTCGACCATGACCGGCGGAGCGGTGACCTTCCGCATCGAATGCCCGAGCTACGATGCCTGCGCGGATATCCAGGACATCGCGTGCGGCGAGCCGAAGTACGTGGTACTGGGCTCCGGACAGGGCAGCAAGAGCTGGAACGGATGCGACGAGCAGAACCCCGTGCCGAACCTCATCGGCAAGGAGCGCATCTTCCGTTTCAGGGCCACCTATTCCGGATTCCACACCATCAGCCAGACAGGAACCGGTGGCACCCTGCATTACAGCTGGATCGACGAGCTCTCCTTGGAGAACAACGAGACGAGCTGCTCGGCCCTGAACAGCTTCGCTTGCTGGGACGTGATCACCGGACCGTATGAGGAGGCGGAACCCCTCTGGCTCGATGCCGGCATCGACTACCTCATCATGGTGGACCAGTTCGGCACCGGCCTCGCCCCCGTCACATTCACGATCCATTGCCCGATCCCGCCGAACAACGACTGCGCGAATGCCGAAACCCTGATCGTGAACCCGTGGAACCTCTGTCCAGGCAATTCCACTTCCGGCTCCACAGCTGGAGGCACCACGCAAGATGGACCGGCAGCACTATGCGGCGGCTTTGGCGGCCCGGTTGACGGCGCTTGGTCGGATGTCTGGTACACCTTCAATTCCGGACCGACCGATGTGGTTCTCACCCTGACGCCGGAGGCGCCCGCTGAGATCGGATTGGAGCTTCGACTGGCCGATGCCAGCGGATGCGGTTCAGCGCCCATCTGGTGCACCTATACCGAGGAGACGTTCTCAGGCCCGATTCCTGTGCAGCCGAATACGCAATACCTGCTCAGGGCCTTCACGAACCGAACCCAATCCGAGGCCGGCAGCTTCAGCATATGCCTAAACAAGCCCCAACCGCCGCCTTGCTCAAGTCCGATCGCGCCGGCTCCCTTCGAGGAGTTCGAAGAAGGCATGAGCGTTGTCCTAGAATGGACGCCTTCACCTGCGGCAAACCGCTACCTCATCGACCTGTTGGATATCACCGCCTACGCACCGGACACCGTCGACGGCTTCCCTGTCACCGCATTCGGCACCAACCTGGTCGTCAGCGCGCTGCCCGTGGGCACTTATAGCTGGCGCGTCACGCCCATAGGCGCTTCCGGTTCCAGCGAATACTGCACGTATTCCTGCTTCTCCGTCATCCCTCCCACCACCTCGAGCCTGCAGGTGCCCCTGCGCGCCGTGCTCGATGGCGCCTGGATACCGGCCACCGGCCTGATGCGCGACAACCTGCGCAGCGCCGGGCTCATCCCTGTGCAGCACCCTTACGGCGGCGCGCCGTGGTTCTATGATGGCGGTGAGGAGCTGGAATCATTCGCGCTGCAGACTACCGGCCCGAACGCGATCGTGGATTGGGTGCTGGTGGAGCTCCGCGCGCAAGGCGCCCCGCAGCAGGTGGTGGCCCGCCGTGCCGGCTTGCTGCAGCGCGATGGTGACATCACGGACACCGATGGCACGAGCCCGCTGCTCTTCCTGGCGATACCGATCGGGAACTACCACGTGGCCGTGCTACACCGCAACCACCTCGGCGTGATGACGCAGGATGCCGTGCTCATCGACGGTCTTCAAGCCACCATCGACCTCTCCAGCGCTTCACTGGCCACCTACGGCAGTCAGGCGCGGAAGCAGCTGAGCGGCGGCAATACGCCCCTGGGCCTGTGGGCCGGCGATGTGAACGGCGACGCCGCGCTGAAGTACGTGGGCAATGGCAACGACCGCGACCCCATGCTGGTGGCCATCGGCGGCAATGTGCCCACCAACGTCCTTCCGGGTTATCGCGTGGAGGACATCACCTTGGATGGCGCGGTGAAGTACGTGGGCGAAGGCAACGACCGCGATCCCGTGCTGCAGAACATCGGCGGCACGGTGCCCACCGCGGTGCGGACCGGCACGCTGCCATGATGCACAGGCCCGGAGCATGGCCCCATGCCGATGCTCCGGGCCGATGCCGGCTGCTCAGCGCGCGTAGAGCTTGTTGAGCGCCTCGGTGCGGCTGTGCACCTGCAGCTTGCCGTAGATGGTGCGGATGTAGGAGCGCACGGTCTCCACGCTGAGCGCGAGGCGGTCGGCGATCTCCTTGTACCGATAGCCCTCGGCAAGCAGCTGGATGAGCTCATGCTCACGCGGGGTGAGGCTCTCGGCGAGCGCGGCATTCACCTGCTTCTGCTGCACGCTGCCCACCACCATGCGCGCGATGGCCAGCGACATGGGCGAGCCCCCGGCGTGGATGTCGCGGATGGCCTGCGCGATCTGCTCGGGCGTTGCGGTCTTGAGCAGGTAGCCCGTGGCCCCGGCGCACAGCGCGTTGAACAGGTTGGCGTTGTCCTCGAACACGGTGATCACCAGGAACTGCAGCTGCGGCCGCTTCGGCTTGCACTGCGCGATGCATTGGATGCCGCTCTGACCGGGCAGTTGGATATCAGTGAGCACCACATCGATGCCATCAAGGCCCTCGGGCCGCGCCAGGAAGGCCTCCACGCTCGGGTAGCTGCCCTTCAGGTCCAGGTCGCCTGCGTTGCGGATGGCGTGCTCGAAGGCGAGCCGCATGTCGCGGTCGTCCTCGATGATGGCTGTGCGGATGGGCATGGTGCAACGAAAATACCTGCGTGCGATTGGCGTGGAATCACATGTTCGTGGGGGGCAGTGGCACCCGGAACGAGACGGTCGTTCCGCCCGGGCCCGTCTCCACGGCAACGGTTCCATGCAGGGCCTCGGCCCGCTTGCTGAAGTTGGCCAGGCCATTGGCACCCTCGCGCACCCGTTGCGGATCGAAGCCACGGCCATGATCGCGCACCACGAGCTCGGCCTGGTCGGTGCCCAGATGCAGCTTCACCTCGATACGCGATGCGCCGCTGTGCTTGAGCGCATTGTTCACCGCCTCCCTTAGCACCAGCAGGATGTTGCGCTTGATCTCCGGCCCGACGGTCCGCTCGCGGTCGGCGTCGGCACAGCGCAGGTCGGCATGCAGCTCCACCTGCAGGTCCTCGAACTGGCGGCCCAGCATGCTGCGCACGTAGGCCAGGAAGGAAGCGTAGCTGTCGTTGCGGGGATCCACGGTCCACACGATCTCCCCGAGCTCGTTCACCAGCTCGGTGCTGGCCTCGGCGATGCGCGTGGCCTGCGGGCCTGCCGAGGAACCCATCTGGCGCGAGAGCATCGTGATCTTGGTGAGGCCGCTGCCGATGCCGTCGTGGATGTCGCGCGCGATGCGCATGCGCACGCGCTCCAGCTCACGCTCACGCTCCAGCTCCAGCATCTGCGCGCGGTGGCGCCGGTTGAGCACCATGCGCGTGATGAGCACCACGAAAAGCACCGCGATAAGCACCGCCGTGCCGATAGCCCACCAGCGCGCCCACCAGGGCGGCAGCACGGTGAAGCGCAGCTGCATGGATGCCGGAAGGGCGGAAACGCCCTCGGCGCGCACCTCCACGGCATAGGCGCCCGGCCTCAGGTCGAGCAGGCTGAACGAGCGCTGCCGGCCCAGGTCCGTCCATTCGCCGGGTGTGCCATCGCGCGTGATGCGGTAAGCGTATGTGAAGGCGTCCCCTTCGTACAGCGCCACGACCCCGAACCCCAGCTGGATGCTGTTCCCGGCATGCGGCAGCTCCAACCCATCGCCTTGCAAGGCTGAGATGCTGATGGGCGCTGAACCGGCGCGCGCCTCACGCAGCATGAGGCGCGCCTCATGCTGCCTGGACTCGAATGCGCGCACACGACTCCATCCCT
>CAZJTB010000019.1:8954-13230 GCA_964548485.1 uncultured Chryseobacterium sp.
CGTACGCCTCGGCCCCCCACTTCCGCGCGTCTTGGACGAGCACCTCGCCGGCATGGCCCTCCGCCACGCCGACCACCACGGGAGCGAAGCCGTGGAAGGGGTCAAGCCTGACCAGCATATCCGTTGCGGGGTCGAGCAGGTAGCAGGCGCGTTCGGCCAGGAGCCACATCCTGCCTTGCGCATCGCCGACCGCATGGGTGAAGTACGGGCGCTCCGGTGGGAGCCAGCGCCGATCGATGGCCCATGCGCCGGCGGCATCGCGGCTCAGCCGAATGATCCCATGGCTGCGGGTGAGCGCATAGACACGGCCCAGGGTGTCGGCCACGATCTCCGTGACCGCCCGGAAATGCGCCTGAGGCAAGCGTGGCCCGCACATCAGCTCGAATGCTCCCGTTGCTGGATCGAACAGCGCGGGCCCCTGAGCGCCCAGGTTCACCAGCAGCCGTTCCGCGCTGTAACGCCCTACCCCCAGGACGTAAGGCGAATCGCCAACCTCAGCTGTTGAAGGCCTGAAGCAGGAGCCCGTATCAGCATATGCATCGTAACGCAGCAGGCCATCCTGCGCCAGGGCGGCCCACACGGTGCCCTCGGGCTGTTCGAAAATCGTGAGGACATACGGCCTCGCCTGACGGCTCCCCATCCGCTCCACCGGCACACGCTCAATGCTCCCGCTCCCCAACCGGTGCCTGAGCAAGCCATAGGTGGTGGCCAGCCAGACGTCGCCACGCGAGCCCTGCATCACCCTGAAGGCCTCGTAGGGCCGGTCTGCCGCAGGCAGAGGGATGCGATCCATCACATCGCCATCGCGGTCAAGGCGGATCAGTTCCCGATCCGCATAGAACCGCACCATCCAGTAACCACCGCCTTCTTTGGCCGGGGCGATGAACGTGTTCTTCGAGCCCATGGCGGCAGACACCTGCTCCAGCACTTCCCTTCCGGGGAGCAGGACGTGCACCGCACCGGTGCTCCCTGCCAGCAAACTGGAATCACCGAGGTCGAGCAACAGGCTCAACTCCGTGCTGCCGGAAGCACTTGGCAGGGGCAGCTCCGCCACGCCGCCATGCTCCACGTCCGCTTCCACCAGTCGGCCATCCATGCTGCACCACCAGGTATTCCGATCGCGTTGCACGGCATGCAGCGTGATGTTGGTCAGATCGCTCAGCTGCCCTTCGCGCACCGATTGGCGATCGAACACGCCGCGACGGATGTCGAACCGGACAAGCCCCAGCCCCCACGTGGTGCACCAGAGCGCATCCTCATCATGCGCATCCGGCAGCACATCGAGCAGCAAGGTCTTCGGAGGACCGGATGAACCGTTGTACCGGTACTCATGGCGGGCCATTGCACCGGATTGCGGGTGGTACGCCAGTAACGCGAGCCGATCGGTGACCCATACGGTGCCTTTGCCGTCCACATGGCCACCACGGGCAAAGCCCACTTCCGGAAGGCCTTGCGTGGACAAATGATCGCCCCCGGGCTTCATGCAGGCGAGGCCCGAGCGGTTGCAGAAGGCCCACAGCGTGCCATCATTCGACCAGACCAGTTCCATGCACTCGTATGACCCCATGCGCCCGTCGCGGTGCATAAATGGCAGCCTGCTCCGCTCGCCGCCGAAGGGATCGATGCGCCAAGCTCCGCCGAAGGTGGCGGCCCAGATCGCGCCATCGGGCGCCATTACCAGCTTGTGCACCACATCATCAGGCAGGGAGAGGCTGTCCAGCGGGTCGTTCAGGTAGGATTCCGTGCGTGAGCCATCGAAGCGGTGCACGCCGCGATTGGTCCCGACCCACAAGGCGCCGAAGCGGTCGATCACCGCGGATTGCACCACGGCATCATCAATGCCGGGCACGTTGAGGCGCGTGAATGGCGGTGGCGCCTGCCCTGCAGCGAAAGCTTGTAGCAGCAGGGTTGCGACAGGAACAATGAACCAGCGCATGCTCCTGGCGAAGCTAACCGCACACCCGCATCCCGCAAGGCATGCGGGTGCTCTGGAACATGGAGCCTCACCGCACGATGGGCACCCGCCAGCTCGAGGTCCCGGCTGCATTGGTGAGCACCACGAGATGCACACCGGCGGCGAGCTGGCTGGTGCCGAGCACGGTGCGCCCCGGTGGTACCCGCTCGGTCATAAGCAGGCGACCTTCCGGACCGAACAGCCTTAACTCCGCGGCGGCAGGAGCTTCCACCACCAGTTCCTCGAGTTCCTGCACGGCCCAGGCCATCGGGCGGCCGGACTCCATGGATGCGACACCAGCGGTGAGCACCGCGATGCACGCACTGGTGATGGTGCAGCCGTTGCTGGTGGTGGTTACCGCGTAATTGCCGTTGGCGCTGGGGGTGAAGCTCTGGCCGTTGGCGTTGGCGATGGGCTGGCCATTCGCGCAATCGATCCACTGGTACGGCCCGGTGGGCGATGAGGCCGTCAGCGTTGCTCCATCCAGGCTCACCTGCGCGGGCAAGCAGGCCTTGATGCGTGCCAGGCGCACCCGAGGCGTGCCGCCGTAGTTGCTGAAGTTGCCACCGATGAGGATGCGATCACCGCCCACCAGCATGGCGGTCTCCACATCCAGGTTCGGACCAGCCCCCGGATCGAAACCGGGCTCCACGGTGCCATCAGGAAGCAAGCGCGCCACACGCACGCGGTTGGCGCCGAAGAGGGTCGTGAAGGACCCGGCCACCACGAAACGGCCATCCGCTTGCCGATAGATGTGCCTGACGGTGCTGCTGGTGCCCGAGGCAGCGCCCCATGCGGCATCGAGCGCTCCCGTGGAATGCAGACGCACCAAGCGCACGCGCGGCACACCGTTCCACATCGTGAAATCGCCCCCCACCAGGAGGCCGCCATCGGGGAGCGGAAGCACCGTGCGCACCGCACCATTGGCGCCGCTGCCCACGGAGAACCCGGCAGAGGGCGCGCCGGTGGCGTTGAGCATCACCATGCCACCGGCAGGGCTCCCATTCCACGCGGTGAACTCCCCGCCTATGGCGATGCGGCCATCGGCCATAATCGCCATGTGCTTCACCGTGTAGTCGGCCCCGGAGCCCAGGTTGCCATTGAAGGAAGCGTCACGCTGCCCATCCGGCTGCAGCATCACCAGCCGACCGGCAGGCTGCCCATCATACGCCCAGAAGGCGCCTCCAACGAGGATGCGGCCATCGGTCATCACCTGCACCACCTCCACATTCGAGGGGAACCCCGCCCCCACGCTGAAAGACCCATCGACCGTTCCATTGCTATTGAGGCGCACCAAACGGTTGCTCGCGCCACCGCCGAAGTTGTTGAACCATCCCCCCACCACCAGCTTGCCATCGGCTTGAAGGGCGATGGCCGAGACTGTGGCATCGGGGCCTGCCCCGGGGTTGAAGGAGGCATCAAGGCTTCCATCCGGGTTGATACGCGCGATGCGGTTGCGCGGAACGCCATTGTAGGAGGTGAAGTCCCCGCCGATGATCACCTTGCCATCGGGCTGCTCCACCATGCAATAGACCCAGTTGTTCGGGCCCGCTTGAGGGTCGAAGGTTAGATCAAGGGTGCCGGGCTGGGCCAGTCCGATCGCGGCCAACAGCATTGCGGAAAGCGTGTGCGCTCCTTTCATGATGTGATTGATTGCACCGGCGAAGCAATGCGGAGCGCGAACCACTCAGCATCGCATGAAAGTGGGTGCATGGCTCCGGGCGTGAACTTGGAATACCTTCCGCCATGCGCTCGGCCCTTCTAAGCACCTGTGTGCTATGCTGCATGGCCACAGCCCAGCCCCGCATCCTGCATTTCACGCGAACCTCGGGCTTTGACCATGGCACGCGCGCGGTCTCCTACGCCCTATTCCAATCCATCGCGCTGGAGCTGGGCGCCACGGTGGATGACGACCAGAGCGGCGCCCCGTTCAGCGACCCCGCCTCACTCGCTGACTACGATGTGATCGTCTTCAGCACCACCAGCGGCAACAACATCCTCAATGCGCAGCAACGGTCCAACTTCGAGGCCTGGGTGGCCAACGGCGGGCATGTGATGGGCATCCATGCCGCCAGCGACACCTACCGGCACAGCACCGCCAACGGCGGCAGCACCGGCACCTGGGACTTCTATGCTGAGCTGATCGGGGCCAGCGTGCAGGAGAACCCGAACCATGTGGCCGGCACACCGTCCTACGGCATGGAGCTGATCGGCACGCATGCCACCACCGTGAGCCTGCCGAACCCGTGGGTGAAGAACCAGGAGTACTACTACTGGGAGGGCGGATACTACGGACCGGACAACGTGGCGGTGCTGCGCGTG
>CAZJTB010000020.1:0-13042 GCA_964548485.1 uncultured Chryseobacterium sp.
CGGGCGGCGGCTCGCCGAAATCTTCATCGTCTTTGCCGGCACCGGCACCTTCGCGCTTGGGGCGAATACCCAGCTTCCGCAGCACGGCATCGCTCTTGTCATACTTGTCGCTGGCGAAGAGCAGGTTGCCGCCGTTGTTGTTGCTCAGGTCGAACACGGCCACGTAGCTGGTGCCGGCCACTTCCTTGATCGCGTTGTACACGCGGTCCTGTATGGGCTGAATCAGCTCCTGACGCTTCTTGAAGAGGTCGCCTTCCGGCCCGAAACGTCGCTTCTGCAGGTCGCGAGCCTCGCGCTCGCGACGGTCGATCTCCTCCACGCGCGAGCGCTTCATCTCTTCGGTGAGCAGCACGGCCTCGGCGTTGTAGGCATCGCGCATACGCTTGATCTGCAGGTAGCGCTCGTCGATCTCCTCCTGCCAGTTCTTGCTCAGGCGGTTCAGCTCCTTCTGGGCCGACTCGTACTCGGGCATCTGATCGAGGATGTACTTCGTGTTGACGAAGGCGATCCGCTGCGCCAGCGCGCGGGCCGGCGCTGCGGCGAGCAGGAGCATCAGGAGGTGCTGGACCAGGCGGTGCATGAGGGCGTCGAAAGTAGCTGATCCCTATCAGAGCTCCCCAAGGTCTATGCCGATCGTGAAATGGAACTGGCTGCGGGCCATGTTGGGCGCGGTGGGCACATCATCCAGGCGCCAGCCGTAATCGAGGCCCATGGGGCCGAACATGGGCAGGAAGAGGCGCAGGCCCACGCCCGCGCTGCGGTAGAGGCGGAAGGGATCGAACTCATCGAAGTTGCGCCAGGTGTTGCCGGCCTGGGCGAAAGCGAGGGTGTAGATGGTGGCCGATGGATTCAGCGAGACCGGGAAGCGCAGCTCGGCGGTGTACTTGCTCACCACGAAGTTGCCGGTGCTGGGACTCAGCGAGAAGTCGTCGTAGCCGCGCAGGCCCACGATCTCGCGCCCATCGAGCTGGAAGCCCGTGAGCGCGGCGCCGCCGAGGTAGAAGCGCTCGAAGGGCGAATCGCCGATGGCGTCGCTGTAGCGGCCCAGGAAGCCCCATCCGGCGCGAGCCATCAGCACCAGGTTGTGCCCGCTCTTGCTGTTAGTGAGCTTGTTGAACCACTGGGTGGTGAACTTCCATTTGTGGAACTCGGCCCAGTTGTAACGCTGATCGGACGGCAGCGCGGCATAGTCCTTCCCGGGATTGAACAGGGAGAAGGGCGGCGTGGCCTTCAGCGAGAGCGAGATGTCCGAGCCGGTGCGCGCGAAGAAGGGCTGATCGACGGAGTTGCGCGAGAGCTGGATGGAATAAGCAAGCACGTTGCTCTTGCCATCGGCGAAGGAGAAGACGACCTGGCCGCTGCGGAAATTCTGCAGGTCGTAGAGCTGGTAGCTGATGTTCTGGCGGAGGATGAAGAAGTCGTCGGGCCAGTTGAGCCGCTTGCCCAGGCCCAGGGTGGCGCCGTAGATGATGAGCGACTGCCGTGCGGGATTGCGGATGCGGCCGGTCTCCGCATCCACGAAGCGCTTCTCGCCATTGCTCTGCACGGAGGCGTAGGCGGAGAAGCTGAGCGAGTTGGGCTTGCGGCCGCCGAGCCAGGGCTCCACGAAGGAGATGCTGTAGCTCTGGAAGAATCGACCGTTCGTCTGGGCGCGCAGGTTCAGGGTCTGCCCATCGCCGGCGGGCAGGGGCTGGTACGCTGAAGGGTCGGCGATCTTGCGCAGGCTGAAGTTGGTGAAGGAGAGGCCCAGGCTCATGACCAGGCGGCCCGCGCCCCAGCCGCCGCTGAGCTCCAGGCGGTCGCTCGGGCGCTCCTCCACGGTGTACTCCAGGTCCACGAGGCCGGTGCGCTGATCGGGCACGGGATTCACGCCCATCTTCTCCGGGTCGAAGTAGCCGAGCTGCGAGAGCTCGCGCTGGGTGCGGATCACATCGCTGCGGTTGAAGAGCTGCCCGGGCTTGGTGCGGATCTCGCGCCGCACCACATGCTCGTTGGTCTTCGTGTTGCCCTTGATGATCACGTTGCGGATGCGGTACTGGCGCCCCTCGCGCACGCGGATCTCCAGGTCGATGCTGTCGCCCTCGGCCACCATCTCGATGGGCTCCGGATAGAAGGAGAGGTATCCATCGTCCATGTAGAGCGAGCTGATGTCGCGCCCCGATGGGTTCATGTACAGCCGGCTGTCGAGCAGCTTCTTGCTGTAGGGGTCGCCCGAGCGGATGTTGAGGATGCTGTCGAGGCGCGAGGTGCGGTGCTTGGTGTTGCCCGTCCAGGTGATGTTCCGGAAGTGGAAGCGGTTGCCCTCGTCCACCTGCACCTCCACGCGCACGCGCTTGGGTCCTACCTGGTACATGGTGTCGCGAACGATGGCCGCGTTGCGGAAGCCCTCGTTGTTGTACACCTCGATCACCCGGGCCTTGTCGGCCTTGTATTCCTTGGAGATGAACTTGCTGCTGCCGAAGATGTTCCACCAGCGCTTCTGCTTGGTCTTCTTCATGGCGCGCCGCAGCCGCGCGTCGGAGAGCTCCTCGTTGCCCTCGATCACCACGTCCTTGATCTTCATGCGCGGACCACGATCCACGTCGATGAAGAGCACCACGCCGTTCTCGAAGGCGCCGGGCAGCGTATCGGCCACCTCGCGGAAGCGGACATCGGCGCGGAGGAATCCCTTGTCCACGTAATGGTCGCGGATGGCCTTGCGGGCGCGGGCGAGCAGGGCCTCGTTCACCTGCTGGCGCCGGGTGAGGCCGGTGATCTCGTCGAGCTTCTCCCCTTCGTTCTTGGTGGCGCCGTTGTACTTCCAGCGCGAGAGCAGCGGGCGCTCCTGCACGATGATGTGCAGGAAGATGGTGCGGCCGCGCACCTCGGCGGCCTCGATGCGCACATCGCTGAAGAGCTTCTGCTCCCACAGGTTGCGGATGGCGCGGCTGATGCGCTCGCCGGGCACCTCCACCTTATCGCCCACCTGCAGGCCGGCGAAGAGCTTCACGGCGTTGGCGTCCACGGTGCGGGTGCCGCTCACGGTGATGCCGCCGATCTCGTAGGTCTGCGGCAGGTTGTAGTCCATGGTGGGCTGCCGCTCCTGCGCAGCGGCCACGATCGCCACTGGGCAGAGCGCTGCCACGAGGAGGATTTGGAGGAGGCGCCCCATGATGCTAGCTGGCCGAGACCTGTTGGCTGGTCATCCCGAAGCGCCGCTCGCGCCCCTGGTAATCGAGCACGGCCTGGAAGAGGTGCTCCTTGCGGAAGTCGGGCCAGAGCACCGGGGTGAACCAGAGCTCGGCATAGGCGATCTGCCACAGGAGGAAGTTGCTGATGCGCTGCTCGCCGCTGGTGCGGATGAGCAGCTCCGGGTCGGGCATGCCATGGGTGGCCAGGCGCTCGCTCACGGCCCGCTCGTCGATGGCGGCGGGGTCAAGCGTGCCGGCACGGGCCTCTTCGGCCACCTTCCGCGCCATGCGCACGAGCTCCCAGCGCGCGCTGTAGCTAAGGGCCAGGGTGAGCGTGATGCGCGTGTTGCCGGCGGTGCGCGCCATGGCGTTCTCGAGCGTGGCACGGCACGCTTCGGGCAGGCTGGCGATGTCGCCGATGGCCCGCAGCCGCACGCTGTTCTGGTGCAGCTCGTCCACCTCCTCCACCACGGTGCGCACCAGCAGGTCCATCAGGGCGTCCACCTCGGCCTGCGGGCGGTTCCAGTTCTCGGTGCTGAAGGCGTAAAGGGTGAGCCAGCGCACCCCGATCTCGGTGGCGCCGGTGAGCGCCTCGCGCACGCCGCGCACGCCCTGCATATGGCCCGAGATGCGGGGCTCGCCATGCTGCTCGGCCCAGCGCCCGTTGCCGTCCATGATGATGGCCACATGCTGAGGCACCCGCGCAGGGTCGATGCGGGCCTTGAGCGCGTCGGTATGTGCGGTGCTGTCCAAAATGGCCGGCGAAGGTGCGAAGAAGGCGCTCAGCGCTTGCGCTTCATCCAATTGTACTGCTCCTCGCAGTCGGAGAAACGGCTGATGATGTAGGTGATGGAGATGCCGGAGTACACGTACCAGTCGCGCGTGTTGGAATCGCCGCGCGCGCGGCCGGTGTTGCTGTGGCCCGGAATGGACTGCTCCAGGCCGCTGCGGTCGGCCAGGGTGGCGGCCAGGGCTCCGTTCTCGAAGGCGAGCCGCGCGTTGTCGTAGTAGGTGCCGCTCACATCGTCGATGTAGTCGGTCCAGGTGCGCCGCATGCCCCATTCGAGCTGCAGATCAACGCGGCCCAGGTTGAACTTGAAGCCGGCGCCGAAGGGGATGCTCATCAGGTCCACCTTATAGGCTTCGCCGCCGCCCGTGGCGCCCTGGCCCTCGGTGCCCAGCTGCACCAGGTCGTACCAAGTATCGTCCAGCTTGGCCTGCGGGTTGGCCCGGAAGTAGGCCAGCCCTCCGAAGACGAAGGGCGTCCATTTCTTGCCCTCCTTCCCGCGGTAGCGGTACTTGAAGAAGTTGATCTCGAAGAGGGCCGAAACCTCGATGAGCCGCGCACGGAAGTGCAGGTTGCGCGCCAGCTGCAGGCTGTCGTCGGAGTTGCTGTCGTAGGCCTGCAGGGTGCCGTAAAGGCCTTGCAGGCGCAGCGCGTACCGGTCGTTGAAGTTGTGGCGGTACAGAAGCCCCCCGCCCAGCTTCTTGTCCTTGGGGAAGTGGCGGTAGGGATTCAGGTCGCCGATGTAGTAGGTGAAGCCGCCGGTGAGCCCGATCTCGTTCACCTGCGCATCGGCCCGGTGGATCAGCAGCAGGCCGATGAAGAGCGTGAGGTTCCGGAGCATTGGCTGCCTAACGATGCCTTGCGGACCCTGGTATCCGTGCCCGCAGCGGCCGGGCGAAAGTACCGGTTCACCGCAAGTGAGCGGAAAGCGCTGAGGCTGCGCGCGTTAACAATCGTGAAGCCCCTCAGCCCCCGCTCCGCAGGTCCAGCCCCCAATTGAGCTTCTCGCGCAGGGTCTTCAGGAAATCGTGGCCTTCGAGCTGCACCATGCGCAGGTTGAAGGGGGCGCGCCGCACCACCACCTCGGCCCGCCCCTCGATGCTGTGGCCGCGCGCGTCGAGGTTCAGCAGGCAGAGGTCGCCGCGCGCTTCGAGCTCGAGGCGGATGCTGAAGGTGTCGGGCACCACGAAGGGGCGCACGTTGAGGTTGTGCGGCGAGATGGGGTTGATCACGAGCGCATCGCTCGTTGGGAAGAGGATGGGTCCGCCGCAGCTGAGCGAATACGCGGTGCTGCCGGTGGGGGTGGCGATGATGAGCCCGTCGGACCAGTAGGTATTGAGGTACTCATCGTCGAGGAAGACGCGCACAGCGATCATGCTGGCGCTGTCGCGCTTGTGCACGCTCACCTCGTTCAGCGCGAAGCAGGCATCGCCCAGGAGCGCATCATGCCCCCTCACCTCCAACAGGGCGCGGTCCTGCAAGGCATACCGTCCATCGCGCAGGGCGGCGAGCGCTTCATCCACCTCCTCGATGCGCACATTGCTGAGGAATCCCAGACGGCCCAGGTTGATGCCGAGCACGGGCACCTGCGCGCGGCCCATGAGCGCCACGGAATCGAGCAGGGTGCCGTCGCCGCCGAGGCTGATGCACAGGTCGATGTCGCGCAGCCGCGCAGCCACCGGGGGTGCGAGCACGGCGCCCGTGACCGGACGGCCGCAGGCCGATAGCCATTCGGCCAGGTTCTCCGTGAGCAGCGGCTCGATGCCGGCCTGGCGCATGCGCCCGACGACACCCTCCACCACCGGCGCCATGCCCCGGTCCATGTCCCGCCCGTTCACTGCTGCGCGCATCGCTCAGAATGGTTGCG
The DNA here is from genome assembly GCA_964548485.1 of uncultured Chryseobacterium sp. Lineage (GTDB taxonomy): Bacteria > Bacteroidota > Bacteroidia > Flavobacteriales_F > PHOS-HE28 > PHOS-HE28. The sequence goes on from CAZJTB010000020.1 coordinate 5,825, forward strand.
TGAAATGTAGGTACACGCCACGCTCGCCCAACGCGTTGAGCGAATACTCCACCCGCAGCACCTGGTCGTAGCTGGTCACCAGGTCCAAGCCGGCGCCGTAGCCGCTGAGCCATTGGCCTGCGAGCGGATTGGCCGCAGCGTAGCGGCTATCCCACACGCGGCCCGCATCGGCGAAGACATTCAAGTAGAGCGCGAGGTATAGCGTGCGGAAGGCCTCCGCCGGAACGAACTCAGCGCGCCGCGTGCGCGGCCGGAAGAGCTGCCAGACGAAGTTGCCCTTGCCCAGCGCGAAGTGCTCGCCGTCCACCACGTAGTACTCGTAGCCGCGCACGTAGTGGCCGTAGCCCAAGCCCTCCTGCGCGTAGTAGGGCGGCGTGCCCCAGGTGTGCTTGCCCCTGACCGATGCCGCCAGCGTGATGGGCTCGCTCACGCGCCACCACTTCTTCACCGAGGCGAAGGCGGTGGTGATGTCGGGCGCATTGCGGCTGATCCAGCCCAGCCCGAGGCGATCCACGCGCAGCTCGGCGTAGTGCCCCAGGCGGGCAAAGGCGCGCGAATCGCGGCGGTCCCAGATCACGCTGTAGCCCAGGCTGAGGTAGCGCGCCTCCGTGGCCGGTCCGTTGAAGTAGTCGATGGCGGCGCGGGCCACCGTATCTCGCACCTCGGCTTGCGTGAAGGAGATGCGCGCGAAGTGGCGCACATCGTGGGCGCGGCGCAGGCTCACCTCCGCATCGGCCTTGCGCTCGGTCCGGTTGGGCCCATCGGCCTGGCGCAGGAGCACGCGGCGGTTGCCTTCGGTGGCGGCGGTCACCTCGGCCTGCTCGGTGTAGAAGCCGCCCACGTTGATGCCCCAGCGCTGCCGGGCGTCGATGCCGGGCACCTTGTAGCGCAGGCCGAACTGCCGGGCATAGCCGAACTGCGCCTTCACGAAAACGGTCTCGTTCCGGCCCCTGAAGTTGTACTTGTACAGGTAGGCGCCGAAGTTCACGCGGTCGGGGTCGCGGTCGAAGCTGCGCCACCAGGTGTTGAAGTTGGGGTCGGCCAATTGGAAGATGGGCGAGGGCCAGATGGTCCAGCGCTCCTCCACGGTCACCTCCACCAGGGCATGCCGCAGGTCGATGAAGATGGGGAGCACCGTCACCGTGTTGAAGAGGCCGGTGTTCATCAGGTTCTGACGGCTGCGCTCCAGGCGGTCGTAGAGCACCTGCTGGGGCAGCGTATCGCCCTCCTGCACCAGCAGCTCGCGCAGGATGATGCGCTCCTTGGTGGCCTTGTTGCCATTCACCGCGAAGCCCATGACGCGGACGGGGGCATCGACCGGCAACGGCTGCCCATCCTGCGCGCGCGGTTGGGCAGCGCCCCAGAAGAGCAGCAACAGCGCCACCATCGCCCGCGACATGCCCGCGAAGATGGTGGGTGGTGCCGCATGCCGGGCCATCGGCATCCGCAACGCCTGCAGGGTGCCGGCCTCGCGACCCGCTGCGCCGCGCGCCGGCAGGCTCACAGATTGATGTAGCGCATGAGCTCCTCGTAGCGGCCCCGCAGGTCCTCGTGGAGCTTGCTGCCCTGGTAGGTGGTCTTCACGAAGAGCTCGTAGCGGTCGAAGCTGCGGAGCACGTCGCTGATGTCCTCGCGATTGATCTTGAGGGTGACCTCGATGCGCGTGGAATCGGGCAGGGAGCGCGTGTACACGCTGAGCACCTTGGCATCATTGGCCTCCACCAGCCGGGCGATCTCGTGCAGGCTGTAGTCGATCTGGTTCATCTCCAGCACCACGATGCTGCCCGGCTCGTGGATGTTGGTGACCTGGGCCAGCCGCCGCAGGGCCTCGTGCTCGGTGATGGCGCCCTGGTACACGCCCATGTCGTCGAGCACCGGCACCACCGTGAGGCCGCGCTCGCTGAAGAGCCGCATCACCTCGTAGATATGCTGGCCCGATCGCGCGTAGGGGATCTCCACGCTGTCCATCACGCTGGCCACGGCCGCGCGCGGATCGTTGCGGTCCACGAGGTCCTGGTCCTTCACGATGCCCACGAGGCGGCGGCCGTCCACCACGGGCAGGTGGCCCACCTTGAACTCCTCCATCCAGTCGAGCGCGCGGGAGATGTCGTCCTGCGGGCGCAGCGGCGGTATGTCGGCGGTGATCAGGTCCTGCGCGTGCATGCTGGTGAATCTACTTTTGCGGGCCGCGATGGGCGGCACCAAAGAAACGGAAGGGTTGACACGCCTGAGCGTCAATATCAACAAGCTGGCCACGCTGCGCAACGCGCGCGGCGGCAGCAACCCCGATGTGCTGCAATGGGCGGTTGACATCCAGCGGTTCGGCGCGCAGGGCATCACCGTCCATCCGCGGCCCGACGAGCGCCACATCCGGCGGTCCGATGCCCGCGCGCTGCGCCCGCTGGTGAGCACCGAATTCAACATCGAGGGCTATCCCAGCGACGATTTCATGGCCCTGGCGCTGGAGGTGATGCCCGACCAGGTGACCCTGGTGCCCGACCCGCCCGGCGTGCTCACCAGCAATGCCGGATGGGATGCCAGCGCGCGCAAGACCGAGTTGCGCGCCATCGTCCAGCGCCTTCACGGAGCGGGCATCCGCACCTCCCTCTTCATGGAGACCGACCCGGAGCAGATCGCGCACGCGGCAGACACCGGGACCGACCGCATTGAGCTCTACACCGAGCCGTACGCGCACGCCTTCGGCACCGCGGAACAGGCGGCGCCGTGGCGCCCTTCGCCGCTGCGGCGGAGCGCGCGCATGAGCTGGGGCTTGGTGTGAATGCAGGGCATGACCTGAGCCTGGAGAATCTACGGTACTTCGTGAAGAGCACCCCAAGGGTGCTGGAAGTTTCCATCGGGCACGCGCTCATCTGCGACGCGCTTCGATTCGGCATGGAGAACACCGTGGCCCTCTACCTGCGCGCATTGCGATGAGCACCGTTGAGCTGCACCACCGCCGCTTGGGCACGGCGGGCGCCACACCGGTGGTAATCCTGCACGGCCTCTTCGGCAGCAGCGACAACTGGGGAAGCATCGGCAAAGAGCTGGCCGAGCCCACCGCCCCCGGCGCACCGCCGCTGGATGTGCAGCTGGTTGACCTTCGCGACCACGGGCGCTCGCCGCATACCGAGGCCACCTCCTACCCCATTATGGCCGCCGATGTGCATGCGCTGGTGGCCGGCCTTGGGCTGAAGGACATCGTGCTGGTGGGACACAGCATGGGCGGCAAGGCAGCGATGGCCTTCGCGCAGCGATGGCCGCACCTGCTGAAGCACCTGGTGGTGATTGACATCAGCCCCAGGGAGCACGCCAATAACCACGCGCACATCATCCACGCCATGCGCACCGCCGACCTCAGGCCCGGAGCGAGCCGCAAGGAGGTGGAGGCGCACATCGCCCGGCACGTGAAGGAGCCCGGGGTGGTGCAATTCCTGCTCAAGAACCTGTACTGGAAGGCCGACGACCGCCTCGACTGGCGCATGAATGTGGAGCTCCTCGAGCGTGAGCTGCCCGCCATACTGGCCGCCATCGGCCCGGAGTCGGTGCGCGTGCCCACCCTCTTCATCCGCGGCGGCCAGAGCGACTACATCCTGCGTGAGGACATCCCCGCCATCCGCGAGCAATTCCCCAACAGCCGAGTGGAAACCGTGCCCTACGCCGGCCATTGGGTGCATGCGCAGGCACCCGACGAGGTGATCGGCATGATCCGTGAAGCTGCGCGATAGCCATGCGCCTACGCCTGCTGCGCCCATCCACCACGCGACAGCTCGTCGCGATCGCTTTGCTCGCGCTGGCGCACCCGGGCTTGTTGGCCCAGTCCGATACGCTCTGGGTGCCCTACCAGGGAGGCATGGACCTGCGCGACGGCATCTACCTCGACTTCCGCGCCTTCCGGCTCAACTCGCCCTCCATTCCGCTGGCCCAGGTGCGCGATGAGCAGGGCCTACCCGTGAGCGACCTGCGCATGGCGCTGAGCCGCCTGAGCTACCGCACAGACAGCGGAAGCGTGCAGAAGCTGCGCATGGACCGCATCTGGGGCTTCTGCCAGAACGATGTGGTTTACGTGGCCGCTGGCAACGGCTTCTACCGCATCGGGCTCATGGGAAGCCTGGCGCACATGATCTACGAGCAGAGCTACCGCGACTGGGACCCCTACCTCTACGGCCCCGGCACCATCGTGCGCACGGCCATCGTGCAGCAGATCATCGACATGGAGACCGGGCGTGCCCTGCCCTTCACCGCCGCCGGTATGGACGCCGCGCTGGTGCATGACGCCGTGCTACAGGAGGAGTTCCGCGCGCTGGGCAAGAAGCAGCGCAACAGCGATGAGGCGCTCTTCCGCTTCCTGCGGCTGTTCAACCAGCGCCACCCGCTGCTGTTGCCCCGGTTCTAAGCCAGCATGAAGCACAGGTGAACACGCGACCGATCGGCACGGTCTTTCGCGCGCGGCTCGGCGAGGCGGGCTACTTTGGCCGCCACTTCGCCATGACCCGCCATCTCATCCTGGGCGCGCTGCTCGCCGCAGCGCAGGCCGCCACCGGCCAAGCCAAGAAGGAATACGCCGCCGCGCTCGTCGGCTTCTACAACATCGAGAACCTGTACGACACGCTCGACGCCCCCGGCGTGGACGATGCCGAATTCCTGCCCGGCAGCAACAAGCAGTGGACCAGCGCGCGGTACTGGAGCAAGCAGGACCGCATGGCGCGCGTGATCGCCGGCATGGGCAAGGACCTTCATCCGCAGGGGCTCGCCATCGTGGGGCTGGCCGAGGTGGAGAACAGCACGGTGCTCCAGGACCTGGTGGCACGGCCCGCGCTCAAGGACCGGGGCTACCGGTTCGTGCATGTTGACGGGCCCGATCGGCGCGGCGTGGACGTGGCCCTGATCTACAACCCGGCCATCTATAAGGTGTACGCCCACAAGAGCAACCGGCTCACGCTCCCGAACGACCCATCGTTCCGCACGCGCGATCAGCTGCTGGTGAGCGGCGTGCTCGATGGCGACACCACGCATGTGATCGTGGCCCACTGGCCGAGCCGGCGGGGCGGACAGAAGGCCAGCGACCCGAAGCGCAGGGCCGCCGCCGAGCTCGGCCGCCGATTGATTGATTCGCTCATGGCCATAGGCCCGCGCCACCGCATCCTGTACATGGGCGACCTGAACGACGACCCGGCGAACGCGAGCGTGACCCGCTTCCTGAAAGCCACGGGCGAGAAGTCCAAGGCCACCGGCGCCACGCTCTTCAACCCCATGTACGAGCCCTATCAGAAAGGCGTGGGCACCCTGGCCTGGCGCGACTCCTGGAACCTATTCGACCAGATCATCATCAACGCGCCGCTGCTCACCGGCGAGGGCGGCCGTTACAAGTATTACGGCGCGCGCATCTACAACGAGGAGTTCCTGCGGCAGAAGGAAGGCGCATTCGCCGGATATCCGTACCGCTCGTTCGTGGGAGATACCTACCAAGAAGGGTACAGCGACCACTATCCGGTGTTCCTGATCCTGGTGAAGGAGGTGGGCGCGGCGCAGTAACCGCCGCTCAATAGCTCCCGCCTCCACCCTGCCCGCGCTCGATCGGATGCCAGGTGGTCTTCACCTCTTGGGTGTCGAGGATGAAGTAAGGGCTCTGTGCCTCGTCGCTGCTCCAGTCCTTCACCTTCGGACACACCACGCGCTTCAGGTTGCAGGTGGCCTCGCTGTCGAGCATGGTGCGCTCTTCCTTCGAGGCATCAGCGACCACCACCGCATTGACGTCCATGTGCGTCACGAGCGGCTTCAACAACTCGCTACGGAAACCGGTGAGCAGGTTCACCACGCCGCCGGGCAGGTCGCTGGTGGCCAGCACCTCTGTGAAGGTGACGGCCGTCAGGGGGTGCTTCTCGCTGGCCACCACCACGCACGTGTTGCCGCCCGCGATCACCGGGGCGATCAGGCTCACGAGCTCCAGCAGGCCGTTGGTGCCGCCGCTCATGATGCCCACCACACCGGTGGGTTCGTACACGCTGAAGTTGAAGTGGCTGGTGTTCGTGGGGTTCACGCTGCTGAAGAGCGCCTGGTACTTGTCGCACCAGCCTGCGTAATGGATCCACCGATCGATGGCGGCGGCCACTTCGGCCTCGGCCTGCTCCTGGGTGGCGCCGTGCAGCACCAGCTCGTGCACGAACTGCGCGCTACGGCCCTCGAGCATCTCGCCGATGCGGTAGAGGATCTGGCTGCGGTTGAACGCGCTGCGGCCTGACCAACCGCCCACGGCTCCGCGCGCGGCCACCACGGCATCGCGCACATCCTTGCGGCTGCTGCGGCACACGTTGGCGAGCGGCTTGCCGTCGGCGCCCTTGGGCTGGTAGTAGCGGCCGCTCTCGGTGCGCGGGAACTTGCCACCGATAAAGATCTTGTAGGTCTTCATCACGGGGAGGCGTTCGCTCTTCTTGGCGGAGCCGTTCGCACTGTGGCCGTTGAGTTCGGCCTTCACGACTGCGGGCTTGGAAAGGGTCTTGGCCATCGGGTTCGCTTGCGAAGCCAAAGCTAAGGGTGATGCCCGGACCGCGCTCGCAGACATCGTTCCGCTACTTTGGTCCTTCATTCCATTGCACATGTCCAAGCACGTCACCGGCATCGGCGGGCTCTTCTTCCGCGCCAACGACCACAAGGCCTTGGCCAAGTGGTATAACGACCACTTCGGCATCAACGACCAGGAACATGGCTGGGTGTGGCAGCAGGACGCCGGGCCCACGGTGTTCTCACCCTTCAAGAAGGACACCGACTACTTCGGGAGCGACACACAGCAGTTCATGCTGAACCTGCGCGTGCAGGACCTCGATGGGCTGCTGAAGAAGCTCGAGGCCGCCGGCATGCGCATCGACCCCAAGCGCATGGACGAGGACTATGGCCGCTTCGCGTGGGTATACGATCCCGAGGGGAACAAGATCGAATTGTGGGAGCCGAAGGGCTGATCACTTCCTCAGGATCTTCTCCATCGCCCTTCCCTTCGCCAGCTCATCCACCAGCTTGTCCAGGTAGCGGATCTTCTGCATCAGCGGGTCCTCGATCTCCTCCACGCGGTAGCCGCAGATCACGCCGGTGATCAGCGACACGTTCGGGTTCAGGCGCGCCTCGGCGAAGAAGGTGCGGAAGTCGGTCTTGTCGGCGATGATCTGCTGAAGCGCCTTGTCATCGTAGCCGGTGAGCCACGCGATGACCTGGTGCAGCTCCTCCTTC
>CAZJTB010000021.1:0-9414 GCA_964548485.1 uncultured Chryseobacterium sp.
GTGGACGACTTCAGGGAGCGGTTCGGGTTGTGACGCGGGGACTACAGGTGTATTCGGCTTGCGCGCGAGGAACCCGGATGACAATGGCCGAGCAGCCGGATGGCACCGGGCCGTAGCGCGGTTGTTGGCGTTCCATCAGTGCTGCTCCACCATGATCTTGGCGGTCGAGGCTCCGTTGGGCAAGGTGACCTTGAGGAGATAGGCTCCCGGCGCCAGGTGATGAACCGGGACGGTGATGCGGTGCTCGCCCTCGCTCATGCGCGCGGGCTGCTGACCCAGGGGTCTCACTACCACCTCGCCCAGGGCATTGAGCAGCTCGATACGCGCATCGCCAGATGCTGGGAGGCTGAGCACGCAGGTCACGGCATCGCGTGCGGGATTCGGATGCACGTGCATCCTGGCCTGTGGCGTCCGATCGGCCAGCCCCATGGCGATGTCCACCGCCGCATCGGGGTTGTTCCAGAACTCCACGGGGTAATCCTCCACGTTGCCGGCCTTGTCCACCGCGCGGCCGAAAAAGCGCAGGTTCTCGCCAGCGAAGCCCTTGTAGCCGATGGTGTCCTGCGTGCTCGAGATGAGCTTGCGGAAGCCATGCCCGTTCACGGAGATGAAGAGGTGCTGGTAGGCCAGTCCGCTGAGGTCGTCGGCGCCGGTCATCACCACCATCACGGTATCGCTGGCGGGACTGATGGCCTGCACCAGCTGCACCTGCCCGGTGGGCTTCACGCGGTCCAGGATGTTGGTGTAGGTGTTGGTCACGATGGGCTCGTTGTCGTCGAAGTAGATGATGGCGCGGGTGCTGATCGCGTCGCCATGCACCAGGCTGCCCTTGTAGTTCACCATGAAGGAGAGGCTGCCCGTGCCTTCATTGTCCGCCACGTTCGGCGGCAGGAAGCCGGCGAGCGGATCGGTGGGGAAGGCCATGGTCTGCGGGTCGATGCTCATGAACTCCACGCGCACGATGCCCGTGCCCGGGTCGTAGCTGGCGTGTATGCCCACGTGCAGCCCGGTCTGCGCCGTCATGTCGACCAGGTAGTTGCCGTTCCATTCGCGCGGCTCCAGGCGCACCGTTGCGCCGTCGCCGATGGTGGCGGTGAGGAAGCGGAAGCTGTGCGCATCGAAGCGGGTGAGGTCGAGCGTGTCGATGACCACCACGCGTTGGGCGGGCAAGGTGGCCGAGGCCAGGTTCTCGAAGGTGATGGTGTAGGCGTGGTCGAGGTAATTGTTCAGGTAGATATCGCCGTTGCGGCGCGGGCCGTAGATGGCGTTGGGGTCGAAGCTCGCAGCGAGCTTCGGGTCCCAGCTGGAGCCGTCGGCTCCGTCGTCCTCATCGCCGCAGCTGCCCTCGGGCGGGAACTCACATAGGTCGCAGCTTGCCATGCCCGCGCTCTCGGTGCCATCGGAGCAGGAGCAGCCTGTGGTACAACCCAGCTCTTCATTGGGTTCATCGGGCTCGCTGGGCTCCTCCGGCGGGATGACGATGGGTTGCCGGACCTCGGGTTCGTCCTTGCCCTCCGTGGGCCTCGGCGGAGGCTGCTCCGCCGGAGGCTCCGTGGGGTTGTCGGGCGGCGGAGGCAGCTCCACGGGTGTGTTCTCCGGGGGCGTGACCTCTTCGGGTGCGGAGGGCGGTGTGGGGTTGTACGGCCAGTCGGCGCCAAAGCCGCCGCAGCTGCCAGCGCAGCAGCCATTGTAGCCGCAGGTGGGCGGGGGCGGCTGCACCGGTGGAGGCGGTGGCGGTGGGCCAACGGGCGGCGGCGGCGCTGGCGGCGGCACCTGCGTAGGGGGGCCTTGGCTCCACTCGTAGATCCTTGGCGGGACGATCACCACGGGAGGCGTGGCGAAGCCTCGGCCGCCCCCTCCGAGCGTGGGGCCGAACACCGATCCGATGCCCCCGACCTGGCCTGGCGGAGGGTTGTTGCTCCCAAAGGGCCAGCCGCCGACCCCGCCGATGCCATTGCTCGCGGCGGTGGCGTATTCGCGGATCACGGTCTGTTGCGCCGCGAAGAACGCCGAGCGGGGGTAGGTGCGGTCGTAGAGCCACTCCGCCGCCACCTCCATGTAATTGGTGTAGGGCGAAGGCCCGGCCTGCACGGTGGCATCGGCCAGCGCGCGCGAGCCGATCAGGGGCTTCCGCACGTTCGCGTTGATCACGATGTGCATCGGCGTGAAGCTGCGCAGCCGCACGATGTAGTCGTTGTAGCTGTTTCCGCCCACCACGGGAATGATCATCTCCAGCCGCGTGATGCCATAGCCGGGGCTGCTGAACCTGAGCACGTCGTAGTTGCCGCCCACCTGGTCCAGCTCGTCATTGAACTGGTCGAGGTTCGGCACGCTGTGCCGGCCGATGGCCTCGGCGAGCCATTCCACCTCCACGCCTTCGGGCAGCTCGATGTGCAGGGGCACGAGCACCGCGTCCTCGTTGCCCACGTTGCTCACGCGCACGTTGAATTGCGCCCAGAGGAAGGTGCGCGTGAGCTCGGGGCCGGTCACATGCACCTTCATCCTGGCCGGGCGCAGAGGGGCCACCTCGAAGGCATCGGGCAGGGTGAACTCACCGAGGCCCGGTATGGAGGCCACTACGTTCCACAGGCCCAGCGCCGCGCCTTGCAGGTCGAGCCGGCCGAACAGGGTGGCCGTGTTGCCCACGGTGAGGCCGCTGGGGATGATGTCGGCCTCGCCGGCCCGCGTGAGCCGGAAGGTGCTGCCGGGCACGAATCCGCCGCCGAGCGCCAGTGCGCTCACCACCGCGCCCTGGCCGCCCTGGCGCGGTTCGATGGCGCGCAGGCCGGGATGGTCCACGAACTGGCAATGCTGCGCTGTTCCGCACGTGTTGCTCGCCGTGAGGCACACTTGGTAGCTGCCCACGTTCGGGTACACATGCGCCACGCCTCCGCCGGTGGCGGTGCCGCCATCGCCGAAGGTCCACGCGAAGGTGGCGGGCACCACCTGCTCCGGCGCGCGCGCGAAGAGCAGGTTGCCGCTCATGCTGTAAGTGAACATGGCGTTGGGGAAGGGTTCGCTGTCGTTCGGGTCCAAACGGCTGAAGTACATGCCCAGCGCGTCCGGGTTGGGCGCCTGAAGGCATCCGGTCTTCACCGGCGGGAAGAAGGAGCTCCAGAAGTAATTGGCGCTGAGAAAGCTGCCATCCGCGAGCGTCATCAGGCTGCGCATGATCGAGTTCACTCCGGGTCCGCTATGGCTGGGCTCGTATTTGAACCACTGCGCGTCGCCATCGGCGCTGAGCTTGGCCAGGTAGGACTTCACTTGACCTGTTGTGACGGGCAGGCTGATGCTGCCGAATACCACCGGCGATTGGCCGAATTTCCCGCCGAAGTGCACGCTGCCATCGGCATCCAACGTCATGGCATGCAGTTGGATCGAAAATCCGACGCTCGCCGCGAAGCGCCCCCACAACTCGTTGCCTTCATGATCGTACTTCAACACCGCGGCGATGTTGTTCCCCACGCCAGCAGGGTTCACCAGCGTGCTTCCCGCGAAGCTGAACGAGCCCGTGTAGGCATCCAGCCCGCAATAGACCGATCCGCCAAGGGGGTCGATGGCGATGTTTCGGATGTACTCCGCATAGGTGCCGTTGCCATTGCCGACCCCACGGCCCCAGATCGCGCTGCCCGAGGTGTCCATCAGGAATACGGCTCCAGCATAGAGGTAGTCGGCGGAAATGGTGACCGTGTCCACGGTGAGCGTATTGCCCGGATTGCCGCAGTAGGCGCCGATGGCCAAGCGCGCACCCGCGACCTGCGCGCTCAAGGGCACGAGGGCATTCTGCGGCTGGGGCGTGGTTTGCCAGAGCACATCGCCCTGGGCGTTGAATCGGCGGATGGCGCCCTGGTCCACGGAGAAGACGCCGGGCTCCGCGGTGCTCGCGGTCACCACAGGCAAACCGAACACACCGGTTCTGTGCCACAGCGTGAGGCCCTCCGGCGAGAAGCAGGTGAAGCCATAGAACGGCGCGCCGATGTTCGGGAAGTCGGTGGTGGTGCCGGTCTCATCGAAGTAGAAGCTCACGCCGTTGTCGGCTTTCCAGCTCACGTAAACCTGTCCGAGGCCATCCACGGCGAGGCTTTGCGGGATGTCCCCGTTGTTCCCGCCGAAGGCTTTGGCCCACATCACCTCCCCGTTGGGTGTGAGCTTCACCAGGGCGATGTCGTCCAGTGCGCCCTGTACGGGGTTCAAGGTGGCCCCACCGATGGTGATGGACCCGTAGAAGGGCATGGCGCAATACACCTCCCCGTCGGCGTTCGTGGCCATGGGGAAGTTGGTGTTGGACTGGTCGCGGACCTCGCCGGCCACCACTTCGAGGCCGATGAAGCGCTGGGCCGCTGCCGGCAAGGCGATGAGTAGCGCGATCGTGGGGAGCAAGGGGCGATGCATGGCTGTTGGGTTTGCGCGTGCTAGACAGGTCAAATCTATTCCGGTTGAGGGGCATGGTCCATATAACCTTGGTTATAACGGTGGCGGCGGAAGGCTTCCAAGCTCATTGCTCACAGCTGCGCGCGGAGAAAATCGGCTCGCGTCGCACGCGGCACCATCACCTGAGGCTGACTTTCGCCCCATGCCCGCCTGGCTCGTCCTGCTCGTCATCGCTGCCTATTTCGGCTTGCTCTACCTCATTTCGGTGGCCACTTCACGTGGCGCGGGCAACAGCGCCTTCTTCCTGGGCGAGCGTAGGAGCCCCTGGCCGGTGGTGGCCTTCGGCATGATCGGCGCCTCGCTCAGCGGCGTCACCTTCATCAGCGTGCCCGGCCTGGTGGGCAAGGACCAGTGGAGCTACCTGCAGATGGTGCTCGGCTACCTGCCCGGCTACGCGGTGATCGCCTTCGTGCTGATGCCGCTGTACTACCGCTTGGGCCTCACCAGCATTTATGGCTACCTGGGCCGGCGCTTCGGGCGCAGCAGCTACCTCACGGGCGCCTGGTTCTTCCTGCTGAGCCGCAGCCTGGGCTCGGCCGCGCGCCTCTACCTCGTGGCCGTGGTGCTGCAGTTCCTCGTGTTCGATGCGCTGCACGTGCCCTTCGCGATCACGGTGCTGCTCACCATCGCGCTCATCTGGCTCTACACGCACAAGGGCGGCATGCGCACCATCATCTGGACGGACACGCTGCAGACCCTCTTCATGCTGCTGGCCGTGGGCGTCACCATCTGGCTCATCGGCGGCAAGCTCGGCTGGAGCCTGGGCGAGAGCATCGCGCAGGTGAAGGCCAGTCCGCTCAGCCAGGTGTTCTTCTTCGATGACCCCAAGCCCGGCACCTATTTCTGGAAGCAGTTCCTCGGCGGCATGTTCATCGCCATCGCCATGACCGGCCTCGATCAGGACATGATGCAGAAGAACCTGAGCTGCCGCAGCATCGGCGATGCGCAGAAGAACATGGTCTCCTTCAGCCTGGTGCTGGTGGTGGTCAATGTGGTCTTCCTCACGCTGGGCGCGCTGCTCTTCATCTATGCCGAGCGCCATGGCATCGCCCTCCCCGCTAAGGCCGATCAGGTGTACCCGAGGCTCGCCACGCAGGGCGGGCTGCCGCTCATCGCCGGGCTGCTTTTCGTGCTCGGCCTCATCGCGGCGGCTTACAGCAGCGCGGATAGCGCGCTCACGGCCCTCACCACCAGCGTGTGCGTCGATGTGCTCACCATCGAGCAGCGCCCCGAGGCGGAGCGCGAGCCGCTGCGCAAGCGCGTGCACATCATCATGAGCGCGGTGATGGCGGTGCTGATACTCGGCTTCTGGCTGCTGAACGACGACAGCGTGATCAAGACCATCTTCAAGGTGGCGGGCTATACCTACGGGCCGCTGCTCGGGCTCTTCGCCTTCGGCATGCTCACGCGCTTGGCGGTGCGCGATGGGTGGGTGCCCGTTGTGGCGGTGCTCTCACCGCTGATCACCTTCGCGCTCGACCGCTACAGCAAAGAGCTCTTCAGCGGCTACAGCTTCGGCTTCGAGCTGCTGCTGGTGAACGGCGCGATCACCTTCCTGGGGCTGCTGCTACTGGTGCGGGGCTCAGCGCACCACCACGAACCGGGCGGTGCCTGACCGGTCCGGGCCCACGAGGTGCAGCACGTAGGCGCCTTCGCGCAGCCCGCTCGCATCGATGTGCGGTGCCCCGCCGCGGAGCGCGCCTTCCTGCGCAATGCGGCCCGCTGCATCCAGGATGCGGTAGGCCTCGGGCCATGCGGCGTCCAAGAAGAGCGGACCATCGGTCGGGTTCGGATGCACAGCGAACGGCGCGTTCGCAGGCTCGTGTGGAGTCGCCGTGCTCAAGCCGCACATCAGTTGGCGCATCCATAGCATGGCCGCCAGCATCACGCTGTCCGGTGCATGCACCGCGTGCTCGTTGCCATTGTGCAGCATGAAGGCGTAGCGGTCGGCGGCGAAGCCGAGGTGCTGCATGCGCGCATCGATGCTGCACGAACCATGCAGCCACGGGTAGTTGTCCGGGATGCCGAGGCCCACGCCCCAGTACGGCCGCTGCACTCCGCAGCCCACCACGGGGTCGCCGGTCTGGTGGTAGGAGAAGAGCGCGGGATCTTCGGGGCCCTGCACCAGGGCCGTGTCGATCAAGGCGCCGAAGATGTTCACCACGCCCAGCACCGATGCATCGTGCCCGTTCGCGTGCAGGTCGCCGTCGATGCCGCCGAGGTCGGGCCGCGGATAGAGGTTGAACAGGTGCTGAACCGCGCCGATGGCACCGGCCGCCGGGGGCTTCTCCGCATCCTCATCGAGGTAGGCCGCATGGAGCGCAGCGATGGCTCCGGCGCTCCCGCCGAGCAGGAACACGTTCGTGGTGCTGGTGCTGTCCTGAGCGCTGCGTCCTTTCAGGAAGCGCACGGCGCCTTTGGTGTCCTGCATGGCGCGGTAAATGGCGCGGTGCACCTCGGCCGGGTCGTGGGCGTAGGGCGGTTCCAGCAGCCAGGTGCCATAGAAGCCCAAGCGGTAGCTGATGGTGGCCGCCGCCCATCCGCGAGCGGCAAGCCCGGCCGCTAATGCGTTGAAGTCGTTCCGATGGCCCGCGTGGAAGCCGCCGCCATGGATGAGCACCACCAGCGGGCGCTCGGTCTGGTCATCGCCCACCGGTTTGTAGAGGTTGAGGCGGAGGCTGTCAGTGCCGCCGTTGTAGCGCGTGGCGTTGCCGTACCACACATCGCTCTCCACCTGCACACCGAAGAGCGGCTCGGTGAAGGGGATGCTGCAGTCTTGGGCGCTCAGGGCGGAGGCCTGCAGCAGAACGAGGAGCGCCGAATTGCGCATGGCAGGGGCCTTGCGCTCCGAAATTACTTCAGCCCGCTCAATCCTGCCGCTGCCAGTTTCGCTCGATCACCTCCAGCAACTCGTTGTGGATGGCATTGTTGCTGGCCAGGATCTCCTCGTCGAACACGGGGTCCTTGCTGGGGCGGAAGCCGGTGACCTGCCCGCCCGCTTCGCGCACGAGGAGCACGCCCGCGGCCACGTCCCAGCTATTGAGGCCGTACTCGTAGAACGCCTCGAAGCGTCCGCAGGCCACGTAGGCCAGGTCGGCCGCGGCGCTGCCCAGGCGGCGGATGCCGCGCGTGCGGTGCATGAGCTCGCGCAGCAGGTCCATGTACTCCTGCTCGTAGCCGAAGTCATCGTAGGGGAATCCGGTGGCGAGCAGGCTGTCCTGCAAGGTGGCGCGCTCGCTCACGCGGATGGGCAGGCCGTTGAGGTAGGCTCCGCCGCCCCGCCAGGCCGTGAAGCGCTCATCGCGGGTGACCTCGTGCACCACGCCCAGCAGTGGCTCCGTGCCATCGAGCAGGGCGATGCTGATGCAATAGCAGGGCACGCCATGCACGAAGTTGGTGGTGCCATCGAGCGGGTCGATGATCCAGTTGAGGCGCTCACGCTGCTCCCCGCTGCCCTCCTCGGCGATGAAGCCCGCCTCGGGCAGCAGCTTCTCCAGGCCCTCCACCAGGCGGTCCTCGCTCACGTGGTCCACGTGCGTGACCAGGTTGTTGGCGCTCTTGGCGCTCACGCGCGCTTCGGTGAACTTGCCCGCCTCGCTGCGGATGAAGGAGGCCACATCCACGCTTAGCGCAGTGACTTGCTCCGTTAGTTTCTTGAGATCCATGCTGCTTTTGCCGGTTGAGGGTTGCAGGTTGATGCGGTTGGGTGTTTCGTCGCGCGCCGGTGCGATCAATTCAGGCGTTCGGGTTCTGCCCGGTGGTAGCGTTTGGCCTGCGCCTGATCCAGAACATCCCGGACAAGCCGGCCACCATGAGAATCGTAGCGATGATCTCGGCCTGCGTGAGGCTTCCAATCACGTGCACGTTCACGCGGATCTTCTCGATGAAGAAGCGCTCGAGGCCGTTCAGGAAGAGGAAGAGGAAGAAGATGCTGCCGGCTGGCCTCAGTCGTTTGCGCAGCGCCCAAAGCACGCCGAAGAGCAGCAGGCACGCGATGGTCTCGTAGAGCGGGGTGGGGAACACGGTCTCGGGCAGCACGGTGCAATAGCCCTCGAAGCAGGTGCCGTCGGTGATGGGCACGCCCACGCCGTTCACGTTGTTCGGGTAGTCGTATTGCCACAGCCAGCGCGGTCCGGGTCCTAGGAAGGTGGTGTTCACGATTCCCCAATCGCCATCGCCGCTCACCTGGCAGCCGATGCGGCCCACGCCGTAGGCGAGCATCACGCCGGGCGCGGCGGCATCGGCGCCGTTCCAGGCCGGGATGCCGTTCTTCTTGAAGTAGCGGATCACCATGGCGCCGGCCACGATGAGGCCGCCGTACATGGTGAGGCCGCTGATGATGTCCTGCCCGCTGGGATTGGTGAAGAAGGCCACAAGCTCCTTCGGGTTCTCCAACCAGTGGAAAAGCTTGGCGCCGATGAGGCCCCAGATGGCGGCCGTGATGGTGATGTTGCCCGCATGGTCCTGCGGCTGCATGAGCACCTGCTCGGTGCGGGGCTCGGCGAGCTTCGCTTTGTCCTTCGCGCGCCAGCGCTGCCAGGCCAGGAGCCCGCCGACCATGACGCCGCCGATGAAGCTGCCCTGGCCACTGAGCAGGAAGCCGGGGAAGTTGGCCAGCACTTCCGCGCTGTTCAGGACCAGGTAGAGCCCCTTCCAGCCGAGCAGGAAGCCGAGCAGGCCCTGGCTGATGAGCTCGCCGATCGATGCGGGCCTGCCGATCACCACAGAGCGTGTGGTGGCTTTGAGCAGCCCGAGGCCCGTCATGCGGCGCAGCTCCAGGCTCAAGGTCCAGCTGGCGAAGATGAAGGCCACGGCCACGAAGAAGCCGAAGCTGTTGAGCGGCCGGAGGAAGGGCAGGTCAACGCCGAGGAGGTCGAGGAAGGCGTGATAGAGGGTGGGGTACATGCGCTCAGATGCAGGTTGAGGGCTGTCCCGGGTCAGGCCCGGGATGACGACAGGAGGAACTAGATGACCGACTACAAC
>CAZJTB010000021.1:9424-11553 GCA_964548485.1 uncultured Chryseobacterium sp.
GGTACATGCGCTCAGATGCAGGTTGCAGGTTGCAGGTTGAGCGGGTTGAGGGTCGGGCTCAACTCCAATACCTCACCCTCCACATGCCCATCGCCGTTGATGCGCTTCAATTGAACCGGGATGATTGAATTCATCATCGCGGGATCGAATGGCATCGTCACGCGCAGGTAGTTGTCGGTGTAGCCCAGCATACGGCCATCGACCTCCTCCGCTTCCAGGAGCGCGGGGCGCGTGGTGCCGAGGTTCCGCTCATAATGCGCGCGCTGGAGCTTGCTGCCGAGGATGCGCAATTGCTTCGTCCGCTCGCGGCGCGTCTCCATCGGCACGCTGTCGTCCATGCGCACGGCGGTGGTGTTGGCGCGCTCGCTGTAGGTGAACACATGCAGGTAATCCGCCGCGATGGAGCGGATGAAGGCATGGGTCTTCGCGAACTCCTCATCTGATTCGCCGGGCGTTCCGGTGATCACATCGGCGCCGATGCAGGCATGGGGGAGGAGGGCCTTGATGCGGGCCAAGCGATCGGCATAGAGCGCGGTATCGTAGCGGCGGCGCATGCGCTCCAGGATCATATCGCTGCCGCTCTGCAAGGGCATGTGGAAGTGCGGCATGAAGCGCCTGCTGGCGGCCACGAAATCGATGACGGCATCGCTGCACAGGTTAGGCTCGATGCTGCTGATGCGGAAGCGCTCGATGCCTTCGACCCGGTCCAGCGCTTCGATTAGGCCGAGGAAATCCTCGCCGTGCGCCCGGCCGAAGTCACCGGTATTCACGCCCGTGAGCACGATCTCCTTCACGCCTGATGCGGCGATGGACCTGGCGATGGCCACCGTCTCGGCGATGGTGCCGCTGCGGCTCCTGCCGCGCGCCAGCGGGATGGTGCAGAAGGAGCAGAAGTAGTCGCAGCCGTCCTGCACCTTGAGGAAGGTGCGCGTGCGATCTTTGGCGTTGTAGGAGGGGAAGAAGGTGCGGGCTTCCTTGATGGGCTGGAAGATCGCTTCGCCATGCGGCTCGTGGTGACCGGCTTCGGCTGAGGACAGCCGCCGTTCGATGTGCGCGGCGAGGTCGAACTTCTCATTGGCGCCGAGCACGAGGTTGACGCCCGGGATGGCGGCGATCTCCGTCGGCTTCAATTGCGCGTAGCAGCCCACCACGGCGATGAAGGCCTCGGGGTTGATGCGCTGGAACCGACGCACCCATTGACGGCACTCCTTGTCGGCATTCTCCGTGACGGAGCAGGTGTTGAGCACGAAGACATCCGGACGCTCCTCGATGCGCACGCGGGCGTAGCCGGCCTCTTCCAGCGAACGGGCCAGGGTGCTGGTCTCGCTGAAGTTGAGCTTGCAGCCCAGGGTGTGGAAGGCGGCGGTGCGGGGGGAACTCAAGGATGAAGGGGCAAGAGCAGGAGGCAAATGTTCCTGCACGTGTTTCTAAGGGCGCGCGAAGGTAACGGGCTGCTGTTCAATGGAGTTTGCTAGGTTTAGGCATCCGAAATCAGCGCGCGCGTCTTGCCCGTGAGCCATAGCCTGCAATCGCAGTAACCGAATCTCTGATGAATGGACTCATACCCCTGCTCGCAAGCCTGCTGATCGGAAGCCATGCCCTTGCGATATCGGTCGTGATCAATGTGGACATGCCAGCCGTATGCACGTACCCGGTAGCTCAACTGAGCGCGTGGGTGAACGGCGGCACGCCCCCATACAACTCCAATGGAGCAATGGAGCCACCACGGAAACCATCACGGATGTCCCGGCCGGCAACTACTCCGTTACGGTGACGGACGCCCTCTTCGAGCAGGCATCGGCGAACTACAACCTCACTGCTGCACCGCTGTATGCTGGAGCCGTGGGCCTGCCGGACTGCCCTGATGGCCTGCTTGGCACGCCTTTCCGGATGCTCGGACAGGCAAGCATCTACATGACCGGCCAGATGCCCATCACGATCAACGGTCCCTATCAGGCCATGGAGCTGGTCGGTGCTCAACCCTGGGAGCGCGGCATCTACGTCTCCCCCTTCACTGGGTGGCCCGCGCCCGGCACGGATGTGAGCGTGCCGTTCACCGATGCGACTGGCTGCCCGGGCACGCTGCAATTCACAATACCAGCGCCACCGGCCTATCCCGCCATCCAGAT
>CAZJTB010000021.1:11563-12976 GCA_964548485.1 uncultured Chryseobacterium sp.
CGGTGGAGCCTTCGTGCCCCGGCAACGGCTATGGTGGCGTTGTGTTCCAGGCTGGTGTGGCGCCGAACCAGGATCTGTACACGGTCGAGCTGATCCAGGGCAGCAGCAATTACGGCCCGATCAATCCGCCATCGAACAGCTTCGGCCAGCAGCCGCAGACCATCGCGCTCAGCTCCCTCTCAGCCGGCACGTACGGGCTGCGGATCTACCCCAAGTACCCGTTCGGATTGGAATGGATGGAGTCCTACTTCAGCGTAGGCGAGCCATTCAGCTGCTCCGATACGGTTTGGTTCGATGTGCCTGCAATGGCCGAGCCCTGCGCCACGCTGCGCGGCACGGTCTATATGAACGACAATCAGAATTGCGTGATGGCCGCAGGGGAAGTGCGCGTGCCGCAGAGCGTGATCACCGTGGAGCCCGGCGGCTATACCGTGCTCAGCAACAGCATCGGCTACTATCAGGTGAACCTGCCCACCGGCAGCTACACCGTATCGCAGACCGCGCCCGACGTGGCGGAGCATTGCATCGGCGGGCCCATCCCGGTGAGCCTGCCCGGCAATGGGCAAACGGTTACGCTGAACATCGGTGACACAGCGCTGGTGGCGCGCGATGTGGAGATTGGGATGAACTCCGGCTTCGCGCGGCCGGGCTTCGCGTATCCGGTATGGATAGGGGTGGAGCACAATACGCCCGGAAGCACAGGCATGGTCACCATCACCTGCACCTTCGATCCGGTGCTGAGCTACACCAGCGCCAGTCCAACGCCCGCTAATGTGACGGGCAATACGATCACCTGGACTTTGCCGCAGATGGGTTCGTTCGGCAGCCGCAGCGTCTCCATTCAGTTCATGGTGCCGCCGAACCCCGCGTTGCTCGGCACCGAATTGCAGTTCAGCGCGACAGTGGGCATCGTGCAGCCCGAGCCGGACCTCACGAACAACTCCACCACGCACACGCGCACGGTCACCGGCAGCTACGACCCCAACGACAAGACGGCGCTCACCAGCTCGCGCGAGAGCAGCGAGATCTATTTCATCGAAGGGGATGAATGGATCGACTACACCATCCGCTTCCAGAACACCGGCACCGACACCGCCTTCAATGTGGTGATCACCGATACGCTGCCGCCCACCTTGGATCCCGCTTCCTTGGTCATCGGCGCCGGGTCGCATCCGTTCACCTGGGAGGTGCGGGACGATGGTGTGCTCAAGTTCTACTTCATCAACATCCTCCTCCCGGACAGCAACGTGAACGAGCCTGCCAGCAATGGCTTCGTCGGTTTCCGCATCCGGCCGCGCTTGCCGCTCACCGCGGGCACCCTCATCGAGAACGTCGCCAACATCTACTTCGACTTCAACCGCCGGTGATCACCGAGCCGAGCGTGCTGGTGGCGGAGTTCAGCACGGGGGTGGG
>CAZJTB010000022.1:0-12574 GCA_964548485.1 uncultured Chryseobacterium sp.
CATCCACTGGCAGGTGAGCATCGTGCCCGAGATCCTCTGGTTGACCAAGGGATCCGTGGTGCGCAATCCCGCCGCCGGGGTGCGCACGCGCACCACGTTCCGCTACCTCGAGGTGCCGCTGCTGGTGAAGGTGAGCACCGACAAGGAGCCCGATGGCATGTTCCTGCTGCTCGGCCCCAGCGCCGGGTATCTGCTGAGCGGGCGCTTCCAGACCTGGTTGAACGGCGAGCAGAACACCGACATCCGCTACGCGCTCGGCCAGAACGAGCAGCGCTTCCAGTTCAGCGCCATCATCGGCATGGGCATGGAGGGCAGGCGCTGGGCCTTCGATGTGCGCGCGCAATCGAGCGTTACGCCATTCGACCGGCTGGTGCGCGTGCAGAATCAGGTGTACGCGCTCACCGTCGCTTATCGGATGGGCGGCCGCAAGCCCGATACCGCGGAAGAGGATGAATAGCGAAGCGATGCGGGCACCGAAGGCGTTCACCACGGCATCCGATGCGGAGCGCCTCCACTTCCGCGCGCATCCTTACCTGAGGTGGTATGCGATGGCCTTCCTCGCCATCTGGACCACCACCTTCATCGGCACGCCTGACCGGGCGAACTGGTGGACGGAGAACGCGCTCACCATCCTCTTCATCGCCGGGCTGGCGCTCACGCACCAGCGCTTCCGCTTCAGCGATGCGAGCTACACGCTCATGCTCGTGTACATCGTGCTGCACGTGTACGGAGCCATGCACACCTATGCCGAGAACCCGCTCGGCTACTGGTTGCAGGAGAAGCTCGCCTGGGAGCGGAACCATTACGACCGCATCGTGCACTTCAGCTTCGGCTTCCTGCTGGCCTACCCCATGCGCGATTGGTTCATGAACCACTTCAAATGGCCAAGCTGGGTCTGCTGGGTGCTGCCGGTGGAGATCACCATGAGCTTCAGCGCGGCCTACGAGCTCATCGAGTGGGCCGTGGCCGATGTGTTCTTCCCGGCACAGGGGCCCGCATACCTGGGCACGCAGGGCGATGCGTGGGATGCGCAGAAGGACATGGGGCTCGCCTTCAGCGGAGCGGTACTGGCCATGCTGCTCGCGCATGCGGCGAAGCGCGCATGGAAGCGCTGAGAGGGCTCACACCTTCGTGCGCACTTTGCTCCACGGCTTCACCTGCCAGGTGACCGTGCCGGTGGCGATGTGGTTGCCATCGATGTCTCGCAGGATTACGGTGTTGGTGTAGTCCACCTGATCGGCCTGCTGGAGCGGCCTCACCACCTGCTCCTCGATCTCCTGCGCGGTGGGCGCGCTGCTGGCGATGGTGCGCCGCTTCGCCTGGTAGTGGTACTGCATGCGCAGCTCGCGCATGATCATGCGGTAGTGCTTGGGGTCGAGGCGCTCCAGCACCGTGAGCCCGCTGCACATCTCGGCGGCCGTGGCGAGCGCGCAGGCATGGATGCCCTTGATGTGGTTGCGGTTGATGCGCCAGTAAGGCACCTCCACGCTGATGCCGCCCTCCTTCAGCGGAACCACGCGGAAGCCGTGCGGCCTGTTGAACGGGATGATGAAGGGCAGCAGCGCATTGGCCCACGCGCGCGCCAGCGCCGAATGCCGGGCGCGGGCAAGCAGTTGGGGCACATTCATCGGGCGAGGGCGTTGGCGATGTCGGGCTTGAAGTAGCCGGGGCCCTTCATCACCTTTCCATCGTCGCGGTAAATGGGCCTGCCATCGGCGCCGAGTTTGCTCATGTTGCTGCGCTGGATCTCGCGGAACACCGCATCGATCTTGTGCTCCAGGCCATGCTTCAGCAGCGTGCCGCAGAGGATGTACAGGATATCGCCCAAGGCATCGGCCACCTCCGCCAGATCGCCGCGCAGCGCGGCTTCGAGGTACTCCTCGTTCTCCTCGCGGATGAGCTTGTAGCGGAGCAGGGCCTCACGGTCGCCGATATCGGCAACCGGCTGCCGCGCGTTGCTGATGCCGAAGGCTTCGTGGAACTCGCGCACATGGCCGATGGCTTCGGCAAGGGTGAGCGCTGGGGTGTTGCTGGGCATGCCGCCGAAGGTAGCGGGCAGCGCGCAACTTCCCTTGGATCAGGGCTTAACACTCTTTAACCGGGGTGCGCGCCATGCCCCTGAAGCAGCCCGTCCACTTTTGCGTGACCCACCAACGCCGCACGCATGGAGCCCACCACTACGCACCCGCCAGCAACCGCCGGCTCCCCGGCCGTGAGCGCCGAGAGCATCCGCGCGCTCAACGAGCGCATCCAGACAGCCAGCGCCTTCGTGGACCTGATCGACCGCGAGATGGAGAAGGCCATCGTGGGCCAGAAGGACATGGTGCAGAAACTGCTGGTAGCGCTGCTCGCCGATGGCCACGTGCTGCTCGAAGGCGTGCCGGGCCTGGCCAAGACCATGGCGATCAAGACGCTGGCCAGCACCATCTCGGCCGGCTTCAGCCGCATCCAATTCACGCCCGACCTGCTGCCGGCCGACCTCATCGGCACGCTCATCTACAGCCAGCGCAACGAGGAATTCACCGTGCGCAAGGGGCCCATCTTCAGCAACTTCATCCTGGCCGACGAGATCAACCGCGCGCCGGCCAAGGTGCAGAGCGCGCTGCTGGAGGCCATGCAGGAGCGGCAGGTCACCATCGGCGCCGCCACGCATGCGCTGCCAGAGCCCTTCCTGGTGCTGGCCACCATGAACCCGATTGAGCAGGAGGGCACCTATCCCCTGCCCGAGGCGCAGACCGATCGCTTCATGCTGAAGGTGGTGCTCGACTACCCGCGCCGCGAGGAGGAGAAGCTCATCATCAGGCAGAACACGCGTCCCGGCGGCACGCAGCCGACGCAGCAGGTGGTGACGCCCGCCGAGATCCTCGCCGCGCGGAAGCTCGTGCGCGAGGTGTACATGGACGAGAAGATCGAGCAGTACATCGTTGACATCGTGTACGCCACGCGCAAGCCCGACCAGTACAAGCTGAACGACCTCACCAGCATGATCGCCTTCGGCGGCAGCCCCCGCGCCAGCATCAACATGGCCATGGCCGCCAAGGCCTTCGCCTTCACCAAGCGCCGCGGCTATGTGATTCCGGAGGATGTGCGCGCGGTGTGCCCCGATGTGCTCCGCCATCGCATCGGGCTCACCTACGAGGCCGAGGCCGAGAGCATCACCGTGCGCGACATCATCGACCGCGTGCTGAACACGGTGGAGGTTCCTTGATGGCAAGCAGCAGGAGCAAGGGCAGGCGCAATGCCCTTGCTCCTGATCCGCGCATGGATACCGCCCAACATACCAAGGAGCTCCTGAAGAAGGTGCGCACCGTTGAGCTGAAGACCCGCGGCCTCAGCGAGCACATCTTCAGCGGGGAGTATCACAGCGCCTTCAAGGGCCGCGGCATGACCTTCAGCGAGGTGCGCGAGTACAGCGCCGGCGACGAGGTGCGCACCATCGACTGGAACGTCACCGCGCGGTTCGGGCATCCATTCGTGAAGGTGTTCGAGGAGGAGCGCGAGCTCACCGTGATGCTCCTGGCCGACCTGAGCGGATCCACCGACTTCGGCAGCACGGGCCAGCTCAAGCGCGAGCTGATCACCGAGGCCTGCGCCACCATCGCCTTCAGCGCCATCAAGAACAACGACAAGGTGGGCCTGATGCTCTTCACCGACCGCGTGGAGCGCTTCATCCCGCCGAAGAAGGGGCGCGCCCACATCCTGCGCATCGTTCGCGAGCTCATCGAGTTCGTGCCCGAAGGGCGCGGCACCGGCATCGCCGAGGCGCTCGGCTACCTCAACCGCGTGATCAAGCGCCGCGCCATCGCCTTCCTCGTGAGCGATTTCATGGACCAGGGCTTCGAGGACGCGCTGCGCATCGCCAACCGGCGGCACGACCTGGTGGCCCTGCGCACCACCGATCCGCGCGAAGGCGAGCTGCCCAACGTGGGCCTCACGCGCTTCGCAGACCCCGAGTCCGGCGAGCTGCGCTGGGTGGACACCGCCTCGCGCAAGGTGCGGAATGCCTACCGCGCCGCCGCGCTCAAGCACCAGCAGCGCGCGCAGGAGATCCTGCGGCGCAGCGGCGTTGACCATGCCGTGATCGGCACCGACACCGGATACGTGCGCCCCCTCATGCGCCTCTTCAAGCAACGCGAAGCCGCACGATGAGGAACCTTGCGCCGCTCCTGCTCCTCGCCGCGCTGCCCGCACTTGCCCAGCGCCCGGCGCATGCCGAGCTGGAGCGCGCGTCCATCCGCATCGGCGAGCAGACCAGGCTGCTCGTGGAGACCCCGTTGGGCAAGGGCCCCATCCAATGGCCGGCCCTCGGCGACACGCTCACCTCGCGGATCGAGCTCATCAGCGATGCGGGCACCGACACCTTGCCCGAACGCGGTGTGGTGCGCCACACCTGGGTGATCACGGCCTTCGACACCGGCTACTGGGCCATCCCGCCCCTGCGCGTGCTCATCGCCGGCTCACCGGCGGAATCCGAGGCGCTGCTGCTGCATGTGGAAGGCGTGGCGCCCGATGCCAGCGGCGCGCCGCGGCCCGAGAAGCCCTTGATCGAGCTGCCCTTCAGCCCGCTCTGGTGGGCCCGCAAGCATGCCGCGTGGATCGGCGGCGCGGTGGCCCTCGCGGCGCTCGCAGCCGGGGCCGTGCTCCTGCTGAAGCGCAAGCGCGCGCCAACCGAACCGGTGCCGCAGGCCGCGCCGATGGCCCTGCATGAGCGCGTGCTGGCGGAGCTGAGCGCGCTGGAGCGCGAGCGGCTCTGGCAGCAGGGCGAGCACAAAGCCTATCAATCGCGCCTCACCGACCTGCTTCGCGGCTACATCGAAGAGCGCTTCGAGGTGCCCGCGCTGGAGCGCACCACCGACGAGCTGCTGCAGGAGCTGCGCGTGAGCACCATGCTGCCCGAGCATCAGGCGCTGCTGGGCAACATGCTGCGCGCGGCCGACCTGGTGAAGTTCGCCAAGGCCGTGCCCTCGCCCATGGAGAACGAGCAACTGATGGCCAGCGCGGTGCGCTTCGTGCGCGCCACCGCGCCGCAAACAACCACGGACCATGCGGCCTGATCGGGATGCCCTGGTGCTGATCGCGTGGCTGTGCGCGGCGCTGGCGGGCGTGGCCGTGGCCGCCTACCTCACCCACCTGCGCTTCGCGCTCGCGCGTCCGCACTACCTGCTGGGCAGCCTGGCCCTGCTGCCGGTGCTCGCGCTGCTGCTGCTCAGGATGCGGCGGGCGGCGGCGCATGCCCGGCTCTCCACCCTCACCGCGCAGGTGCCGAAGCGCTGGACCGTGCGCAATGCGCTGCGCGGATTCCCCCTCGCCGCCACCGTGGCCGGCACCGGTCTGCTGCTTGTGGCGCTGGCGCGCCCGCAGGCCGAGGACAGCTCCGAGGAGCGGCACCGCGAAGGCATCGACATCGTGATCGCGATGGATGTCTCCGGCAGCATGCTCGCGCGCGACCTGAAGCCCGACCGCTTGGAAGCGGCCAAGCGCGTGGCCCTGGACTTCATCGATGGCCGCCCCAACGACCGCATCGGCCTGGTGGTGTACGAGGGCGAGGCCTTCACCCAATGCCCGCTCACCACCGACCACGGCGTGCTCAAGACGCTCTTCTCCGAGGCGCGCTCCGGCCTCATCGCCAACGGCACCGCCGTGGGCCTGGGCCTGGCCACCGCGGTGAACCGCCTGCGCCACAGCGATGCCAAGAGCAAGGTGGTGATCCTGCTCACCGATGGCGTGAACAACACCGGCGCCGTGCAGCCGCTCGATGCGGCGGCCGTGGCCGAGCGCATGGGCGTGCGCGTGTACACCATCGGGCTGGGCACGCGCGGCAAGGCCTTGAGCCCGGTGGGCCGCTATCCGGATGGCACCCTGCACTTCGATTACGTGGACGTGGACCTCGATGAGAAGACCCTGCAGAGCATGGCCTCGCTCACCGGCGGCCGCTACTTCCGCGCCACCGACGAGCGCAAGCTGAAGGAGATCTACGCGGAGATCGACGAATTGGAGAAGACCCGCTTCAAGGTTGAGCAATACAGCTTCAAGGTGGAGAAGTACCACGCCCTGGCGATGTGGGGCACGGTGCTCCTGGCGGGCGCCTTCCTCACCGAGAAGATCTTCCTGCGCGGCATGGCATGAGCGAACGCGCCACATACCGATGGGGAGCGGCCGCCACCGCGGTGCTGGCCGTGGAGCTGCTCGCATGGTGCGTGCTCATCCCGGCCTGGTGGCTGCTCACCCACGAGATGCCCGGCTTCCGGTGGGACCGGCCCGAGTGGCTGCCCTGGCTCTTCGCCGGGCCAGCGCTCATCCTCTTCTTCCTCGGCGACCTCGCCTGGCGCAACCGCGCCATCAGCCGCTACGCCGCGCAGGCCACCGCCGCGCGCATGGTGCCCGGCACGAGCACCTGGCGCCAGACCACCCGATTCCTGCTGCTTCGGCACGCGTTGAGCCTCTCGGTGATCGCCCTGGCCGGACCGCAGCTCGGATCGCACCCCGTGGAGGTGAAGGCCAAGGGCATCGACCTGGTGCTGGCCGTTGACGTCAGCAACAGCATGGATTGCGAGGACCTGCGCCCGAACCGCATGGAATCGGCGCGGCGCTCCATCGAGCAGCTCATCCAGCGCATGCGCGGCGACCGCCTCGGCATCGTGGTGTTCGCCGGCGAGGCCCACGTGCAACTGCCCATCACCGCCGACCGCGGGGCCGCGCGGCTCTTCGCGCAGACCATCGGCACAGGGAGCGTGAGCGTGCAGGGCACCGCCATCGGCGCGGCCATCGACCTGGCCGCCCGCTGCTTCGACCCGGAGAGCCCTGCCAGCAAGGCCATCATCCTCATCACCGATGGCGAGGACCACGAGGGCGACGCCATCGGGGCGGCGCAGCGGGCGCAGCAGGCCGGCATCATCGTTCACGCCGTGGGCATGGGCACGCCGCAGGGCGGCCCCATCCCCATCCGCCGCAACGGCCAGATGCAGGGCTTCCGCAAGGACCGCGACGGCACCACGGTGGTGAGCCGCCTCGACGAAGGCATGCTGGTGCAGATCGCCTCGGCGGGCGGCGGCACCTTCGTGCGCGCCACCAGCGCCAGCAGCGGCATCCAGGAGCTGGTTGAAGAGCTGCGGAAACTGGACCAGGCCGAGATCGGCACCGTGCGCTACACCGCCCACGACGATCAGTACCAATGGCCGCTGGGCCTAGCCATCGTCCTCCTGTTCCTTCACCTGCTGCTCGGCGAGCAGCGAAATCCCCGTCCGCTATGGCGCGCGCTCATGCATTGATCGCCATCAGCGCGCTGCTCCTGTGCGGCGGCTGCGGCACGCCCGAGGAGCGGCTGGCCGAGCGCGCGCTGCGTGAGGGCGCCGCACGCTACCGCGACAGCGCGTTCGCCCGGGCCGACAGCGCGTTCGGGCTCGCGCCGAACGATGCCCGCGCCGTGTACGACCAGGCCCTGAGCCGCCTGGCCCTGGAGCAGCAGGCCGAGGCAGCCGGGCTCTTCGCCACCGCAGCCCGGCTCGACAGCGCGAGCATCCGGCACTGGGCGCTGTACAACCGCGGGAATGCCCTGCTGCGCGAGGCGAGCGGCAATGCCCAGAGCAGCGCCATGCTGCTGCGCGAAGCCTCCGCAGCGGCACCCGCATCGGACGACATCGCCGACCGCCTGCGCCATGCCGTGCGCACCGATTCCATGCTGCGCGCCTCGCGGCGGCTCGAAGCGCGCATCGACACCGCCTTGCCCGAAGCGATCAACGCCTACAAAGCCGTGCTGCGCCTGATGCCCGGCGACGAGGATGCGCGCCACAACCTCGTGCTGGCCCAATCGGCCTGGGCCAAGCGGCAGAAAGAGCGCGGCAACGGCGGGAAGAACGATGACAAGGAGAAGATGCTCACCGAGCGCGCCAAGCTGCTCATCCAGCAGGCCGATGAGCTGGTGGAGCAATACCGCTTCAAGGAGGCGCTCCGGCTGCTGCAGGAAGGATTGCGCATGGAGCCCAGCCTGAGCAACCGGAAGGAATACATGGACAAGCTGGACCTGGTGACCAAAGCCGCAGATAACGCATGATGCCCCGTGCCCTCCCCATCGCACTCGCGTTACTCGCATTGCCTGGCATGGCAAGCGCGCAGAGCGCCCCGGAGGAATACTTCAACAAGGCCGCGCGCGAGTACATCAAGGAAGACCGCATCACAGCGCTGCGCACCCTGGATGCCGGCCTGCGGGCCCACCCCGGCGATGCGCGCATGCGGCGCCTGGCCGAAGCCATCCTGAAGGAGCAGCAGCGCGGATCGAAGGACGAGCAACAGGGTGAGCAGGCGCGGCAGGAGGAGCAGCGAACAGGGCAGGACGAGCGCGGCGAGCAGCGCGAGCGCAAACCGGGCGAGCTATCGAAGGAGGAGGCCGAGCGCATGCTGGACGCCTTGGAGCGGCGCGAGCAGGATGTGCAGAACCAGGTGCGCAACCGCATGCGCCCTTCGCGCAGGGCAACCATCGAAAAAGACTGGTGACCATGAGGATCATGAGCGGCATGGCCCTGATGCTCGGGCTCCTAGTCCACGGCGCCTCCAGCGCGCAGGAGATCACCTTCACCGCCACGGTGGACCGCACGAGCATCGCGGCGGGCGACCAGCTCCGGCTCACCGTCACCCTCACCAACGCGCAGGAGCGCTTCACGGCGCCCGACCTGGGCGGATTGGTGGTGGTGGCCGGACCGCACGAGAGCAGCAGCTTCAACTTCATCAACGGACGCAGCAACAGCAGCATCACGCGCACCTGGGTGCTCACCGCCACGCAGCCGGGCAAGTACACCATCGGCCCTGCCCGCGTGAAGGTGCTGCGAGGCACCATCGAGACCGAACCGATCACCATCGAGGTGACCAAGGGGTCTTCGTCGCCGGGCGATGCCGCCGTGCAGCGCGCGCAGCAGAGCGACCCCAACCTCTTCATCATCGTTTCGTTGAGCAAGAGCAAGGCTTACGTGGGCGAGCAGGTGGTGGCCTCGTACCATGTGTACAACCGCTACAGCAACGTGGAGCAGTCGGGCAGCACGCCGCCCCAGCTCAACGGATTCTGGAGCGAGGAGCTGGATGTGAGCCAGGCGCGCGCCGAGGACAAGATCATCAACGGGCTGCAGTACCGCGTGGTGCTCGTGAAGCAGCAGCTCCTCCTGCCCCAGCGCCCGGGCAAGTTGCGCATCGAGCCCATGACCCTCACCTGCGTGGTGAACCGGTCGTTCTTCAACCGAGGCGCCACGGTGGAGGTGAAGAGCAACGCGGTGGAATTCACCGCCATGCCGCTGCCCCCAGGCGCGCCGACCGACTTCAGCGGCGCGGTGGGCGAACTGGCGCTCGAGGCAACGGTTGACCGCGCGCGCGTGAAGGAGAACGACGCGGTGGAGCTGAACGTGAAGCTCAGCGGCAAGGGCAACCTGAAGCTGGTGGAGGCTCCGCGCCCCGTGTTCCCGAGCGACTTCGAGGCGTATGAGCCCCGCGTGAACGACCGCATCACCGTGAATGCCTCGGGCATGAGCGGCTCGCGGGGATTCCAATACACAGTGATCCCCCGGCACGAGGGCCGCTATGAGATCGATGCGCTGAGCTTCTCCTACTTCGACACGCGAACGGGCGCCTACAAGACGCTGCGCAGCGGCCCCATCGTGATCGAGGTGGAGCCCGGAGCGGCCGGCACCGGAAGCGTTGCCGCGCCCAGCCTCCGTTCCGATGTGGTGGACCTGGACCGCGACATCCGCTTCATCCGCCAGGGCGATGCGAGGCTGCGCGCGAGAGACCGGCAGCTCTTCGGCAGCTGGCCCTGGCTGGCCGGCATGGCCTCCCCGCCCCTGCTGCTCCTTGGCATCTTCGCGTGGGATGCGCGCCGCAGGCGCCTGGCGGCAGATGCCGAAGGCATGCGGCGGTCGCGGGCCGAGAAGCTCGCGAAGCAGCGGCTCCGAGAGGCCTCCGAAGCGCTCAAGAGCGGCAGCCAGTCCGCCTTCCACACCGCGCTATCGAAAGCCTTGCGCGGCTATGCCGCTGACAAGCTCGGGCTGAGCGAGGCCGCCGTGAGCGAATCAGCCGTGGCCAGCCGCTTCGCATCGGAGGAAGGCAAGGCCGCTGCACGCCGCCTGATGGGACTGATCGCCGCCTGTGACATGGCGCGCTTCGCGCCCGTGGAGGAGCGGCCCCGCGCGGAGCAGTACGAGGAAGCGCTCACCATCATCCAGCAGATCGAACGCATCGCACGGTCATGATCGCACGATTCGCCATCCTCCTATGGGCCGCAGCCACCGCTGGTCCGGCCTGGTGCCTCTCGAAGCCCGAGGCCGATTCCCTGGTGGCCGCAGGGCAGCGGCTCTACCTCGCCGGCGATCATCGAGGCGCCTTGGATGCGCTGCTCCAGGTCGAAGCGGGCTTCGATTCGCCCCTGCTGCAGCTGGCCATCGGCAATGCCTGGTACAAGACCGGCGATATCCCCCGCGCGATCCTGCACTACGAGCGCGGCCTCCGGCTGGCGCCCGGCGATGCCGATCTGCTCGCGAACCGCGACCTGGCCGCGAGCCAGGTGAAGGACCGGCTGCCCGGCGACCCCGACC
The DNA here is from genome assembly GCA_964548485.1 of uncultured Chryseobacterium sp. Classification (GTDB taxonomy): domain Bacteria; phylum Bacteroidota; class Bacteroidia; order Flavobacteriales_F; family PHOS-HE28; genus PHOS-HE28. Next base: position 10,572 of record CAZJTB010000022.1, read on the forward strand.
ATGCCGTTGCGCGGATGTGGCGCATGCTCAGCGCCGGAAGCGACCCGGACCAGTGGGCGCGACGCGCGCTGTGGCTCATGCTGCTGCTCTGCATCGCCATCGCTGGCGCGCGGCTCGCACGGCGCGGCGCCTTCAAGCGCGCGGCCTACGTGCTTGCTGGCTCGGCGGCCGTGCTGCTCCTGGTGAGCATTTCATTCGCCGCTGCGCGCGCACGCGCCCTGCGAACGCACACCTCGGCCATCATCATGGCGCCGCGCATGGATGCCCGCGCCGAGCCGCGCGACGGCGCCAAGACGCTCTTCATCCTGCACAAGGGCTCGAAGGTGGAGGTGCGCGACACGGCCAACGGGTGGACCGAGGTGCGCCTGCCCAACGGCAGCGTGGGCTGGATGCCGCCGGGCTCGCTGGAACCGATCTGACCGGCTCAGCGCTCCACCATCAGCTTCACGCTCAGCACCGTCTCGCCCGCCACGAGCCTGCAGAAGTACAGGCCCGCCGCGCGGCCCTGAGCCGCCCACTGCAGGCGCACGGTGCCATCATCGGGCACCACGCCGCTGGCGATGCTCTCCACCAGCGATCCATCCATCGCATGCACATCGGCCGTGATGCGCGCGCCGGCTTCCAAGCCAGTGGCCAGCAGCACGGTGCCATCGGTGAACGGATTCGGGAAAGCCACCAAGCTGGCCTCATCGCCGAGCGCGAGGTCAGCATCGCCCGTGGGCTGCAGGGCCAGCAGGCCGCCGGGGCAGGTGAGGTAGCCGTTGCTCATGGTGCCGCCCTGATACCCGTTGTTGACATTGGCCAGCGCCGAGGCGATGGTGACCAGCGGATACTGCGACACGCATCCTCCGATGGCTTGATCGGCGTGGTTCACCAGCTGCTGAACCGTCCAGCCGGCGAAGGTGCCTGAAGTGATCACCATGTTCCTCAGCAGCACCGCCGGGGCGGCGAACGCCGGATCCAGCTCATCCATGCGCACACTGATCTTCAGCGCCATGAGGTGGCCGAGCAGCGTATTGCTGATCGTGTTCCCGGGATTCACCAAGGTGCCTGCCGGGAGCAGCGCCGCCGTTCCAGTGGAGGGCAGGGTGGCATCAACCGCCGGAGCCGTGGTGAAGCGCACCAGCCGGCCCGTGCAGCCCACAGTAAGGAAGTTGGGCGACGGGAAGGCCGCGTTCCAGTTGGCCGCCAGGTAACCGGCCGGATTGGTGGCCGTGGGCGTCTGGCCCCACACGCCCTGTGTCTCGGTGCGGATGCCCGCGCAGGAAGCCGGCGCCAGGGTTATGGTGGACGAGCATGATGCGCTGCAGCCATTGGCCCCGGTAACCGTGGCGGTGTAGGTGCCCGATGCGCTCACCGTGGCGGTTGCCCCGGTCTGCACGGGCGAGGTGCTCCATGCGTAGCTGTAAGGCGCTTGGCCGCCCGTTGCCGATACCGACACCGTTCCTGCCGAAGCATTGGCGCTGCACGATACCGTTGGCCGCGCGTTCACGACAACCGCTGTTCCAGCGCTGGTGGTGCTGCAGCCGCCATTGGTGACCACCACCGTGTAGGTGCCCGCCGCCGTTGCGGTGTAGCTCGATGCGGTGGCGCCGCTCACGTTGGTGCCATTAAGCCGCCATTGGTAGGTGAGGCCCGTGCCGGTGTTGGCATTCAGAACCACACTGCCGCCCGCGCAGAAGGTGGTGGACCCGCCAGCGGTGATGGTGGCCGCGGGCGCGCTGGTCACCGTGACCGTGATGGCCGATGATGCCGTGGAGCAGCCGTTGCTGGTAACCACCACTGAATAGCTGCCCGAAGCCGTGGCCGTGTAGGACGATGCTGTTGCACCGCTGATGCTCGTGCCGTTGTTGCGCCACTGATACGTGAAGCCCAGGCCGGAATTGGCCGTGAGCACAACGCTGCCGCCGCTACAGATGCTGGTGGCCCCGCCAGCGGTGATGGTTGCCGACGGAGCGGGATTCACCGTGACGGTGGTGGCCGCGGATGTGGCCGTGCAGCCC
>CAZJTB010000023.1:0-12549 GCA_964548485.1 uncultured Chryseobacterium sp.
AGTCGATCCACACCAGGGCCTGGTTGCTGTCGTACGAGGTGTTCGCCCCTTGCCGGGCGACATCGATGGCGATCGGGTAGCTCTGGCCGGCCACCACATTGCCGACCACCTGCGTGAAATCGTTGTAGGCTGGCGCCACGGGAGCGGCGTCCGGCGAGCTGTTGTTGATGCTGCTGAAGGCCACGTTGATGATGCGCTCATCGAGGCCGAGGCCGGTGCCGTCAGCCCCAGCCGTGCAATAGCCCGTGCCACCACCAGCGGAGAACACACAGGTGCTGAAGGCGAACTGCGTCTGCGGAGCGGCATAGGGCCAGTAATAAATGCGGTAACGATAGACGGTGCCTGGCACCGTGGTCACCGTCAGGCTCTCCGTGCCGCCGCGCGCAGTGGCATCCACGCAGCCCAGCGATGTGAGCGCCGCACAGGTTCCGCTGAACACCTCCAGCACGGGGTCCATGCCGGTGGTGGCATCGCCGAAGCCCGTCACTTGCACCGTGGTGCTCGCGGCCGTTGCGGTGAAGGTGTACCACACATCGTTGGCCGCGCTGGCCGTGAATGCGCTGCATGTGGCTGGAGGCAAAGACTGGGTGGCGCCCTCGGTAGTGCCTTGGGTGGGCACGCAGGCGGCATTCACGCCGATGGTGGTAGCATTGGCGCAGAGGTCGTTGGCCGGGGCCGTGCCGCCGCCTGCGGAGAAGGCGCAGATGGTGAAGGCGGTGCTCACATTGGCGGGCGGCTGGTAGCTGTAGATGCGCACGCGGTACGTCTGCCCCGCCGTGGTCGCGGCCACGAAGGTCTCCACCAGGCCCCCCGGCGGGAAGGTGGCATCGGCGCAGCCCAGCGAGACGAGGTTGCCGCACGTGCCGGAGAACACCTGCATCACCACATCGAAGTCGCCCGCGCCCGTGGCCGTGATGGTGGTGCTGGTGGCGGTGGCAGTGAACTGGAACCAGACATCCAAGGCGCTCTGCGAAGTGAATCCGCCGCATGCGATGGGCGCGATCGACTGCGTGGCACCCGCCGTGCTGCCATTAACAGTGATGCAGGTGGAGTTCACCGCCAGCACAGTGGCGTTGGCGCACTCGTCGGCACCATCCCCGCCGCCACGGAAGAGATATGGGTGCTGTTGCATGGCTCGGATCTGGACACCCGGCCTGACCGGCAGCTTAGGCTGCGGCTTGGGCGATTGCCCGCTCGCTTGGGCCATGCCCAGTGTTAGCGCGAGCACGGCAAGGATGTAATCACTTTTCATGGTGTTTTGGTTTGGGACGACAGGGCACGAAGTGACGAAGCCCGGGGCTGTTTTCCAAGAATAATCTCCGCCACCTTTGCCCGCATGCAGATCAGACTCGATGGCCAGCACGCCTTGGTGCTCGGCGCATCGCAAGGCATCGGCCGTGCGGTGGCCATGGAACTTGCCTCACTCGGGGCCGCGATCACCGCAGTGGCGCGCGATTCCGCTCGCTTGGAGCAACTTATGGAAGCACTCCCAACGGTGAACGGTTCATCCCATCGCGCTATCGCCCTGGATGCGGACGAAACCGCGAAGCTGCAGGCGGGCGCCCTTGCGGTTGATGCGGAACAGCCCATCACCATCGTGGTGAACAATACGGGCGGCCCTCCTCCGGGCGCGGCTCATCTGGCGCCGATCACGGCGTACGAATCAGCATTTCGCCAGCACCTCCTCGCCTTCCAAGCGGTGGTGCTCGCCGTGGCCCCTGGAATGAAGGCTCGAAAGCACGGCCGCATCATCAACATCATCAGCACCAGCGTGAAGCAGCCGCTCGCCGACCTCGGCGTGAGCAACACCATACGCGGCGCTGTGGCGCAATGGGCCAAGACGCTCGCCAACGAGCTGGGCCCGCATGGCATCACGGTGAACAACGTGCTGCCAGGGGCAACCAGCACCGAACGGCTGAGCGCCATCATCCGCAGCAAGGCATCCCGGCTCGGCATCCCGGAGGAGCAAGCCGCCAACAGCATGCTGATGGAGATTCCCTTGCGCCGCTTCGCCGCACCGGAAGAGATCGCCGGGGCCGTGGCCTTCCTTGCCGGACCCGCCGGCGCTTACATCAATGGCATCAACCTCCCGGTTGATGGTGGCCGCACCGGCTGCCTGTAAGCCTGCGCTGAATGGAAGAGGGCGGCCTGGTGGCCGCCCTCTTCCATTCAGCGCGAAGCCGCTCAGTTCAGCACGAAGCGCTTCTCGCTGCGTTCGCCGCCAACGCTGAGTCGCACCACATACATGCCGGCCGTTGCGCCAGCCATGTCGATCGCATGCTGGCTTCCACGCGCGAGCACGGTGCGCTCCGCGTGTACGATCCTGCCGGTCATGTCCATGACCTCGATGAGCGCAGCGCCCTGCGCGCCGTTGGCGCTGATGCTGAACGCGCCCTCGGCAGGATTCGGGAAAAGGCTCCATGCATCCGCGCCGCCCAGCTCACCAACGCCCACGTTGGTCCCCGCGCCCTCGGTCACGCAGATCTCGAAGAAGTGGTCATCTGAGAAATGGCCCCAATCGTACACACGCACGAAATAGGTGGTGCCGGGCGTGAGCCCGCTTTGAACGAGCTGCTCGGTGGTGGCCTCATCGACTAATTGCGGGAATGTGGCATCGGCGCAGGCCAGCGAGGTGAGCGCGCCACAGGTGCCGCTGAAGATCTCCACCATGGCATCAGCCCCATTGGGGCCATACACACCAATGGTGTGCTCAGCCGTGGTGGCCACGAAGGAGAACCAGACATCCAGTGCGTTGGGCGACGTGTATTCTTCGCACTCGATGGGGGGCAGCGATTGCGTGGCGCCGGTGGTGGTGAAGCCGACGGGCACGCAGGTGGCGTTCACTGCGAGCGGCATGGGCGTGGAGCAGTCGTCGTGCCAGGGCGCGGGCAGCGCGAACACGCAGGTGGTGAAATCGAACACGGTTTGCGCGGCGGTGTAAGGCCAGTAATACACGCGGTAGTAATAGGTGGTGCCGGGCACTGTCGTCACCAGTAACGTCTCGGTTCCGCCGCGCACCGTGGCGTCAACGCACGCGATGGGCGCCAGGTCGGCGCACGTGCCGGTGAAGACCTGGAGCACGGGATCAACACCCGTGGAGTTGTCGCCACCGCCCGTTACCTGCACCGTGGTGCTGGCCGCATTGGCCACGAATGAGAACCAGACATCGTTGGCGGCGCTGGCCGTGAAGTTGCTGCAGGTGGCCGGATCAAGCGATTGCGTAGCCCCGTCCAGGCTGCTACTGATGGATTCGCAGGCCGCGCCCACCGTTACCGGAATGGCCCCTGCGCACTCATCGTTCGCAGGGCCGCCACCGCGCTGGCCCGCAGAGGCAACGCTGCCTGGAATGGCTTTCTGCGCGAGCAGCTCGGCATCGAGGGCGGTGACCGAACCTGGTTTCTGCGCGTAAGCGCACGTGGCGAAGAGGATTGCTGGAAGACTGATGTAGGCGTGCTTCATGCTGATGATGGGTTACGAGGCAGGCCGTTCTGGACTGCGCGCCGAAGGTAGTTCCCATCCATTCCAGCACGAAGGCGGCTGTTTGCCGATTCGCAACGATCGGAGGTGGAAATCAACCGCTCATCGCCGGGCCACGCGCAGCGGAAGCTGATAGATCACCCGCACGGCCTGGCCATTCTGCTCACCCGCGATGAATGCGGGCATAAGGGTCGCCACGCGCCGCACCTCCTCCTCCACCGCTGCGGAAGGCTTGGGGCGGCAAGCGAGCAAGGAAGGCCGGCCATCGGCCCCGATCTCCAACGTGACCACCGTGAACTCCTCGCGCGGACCGTGCGGCGGCACGCGGAACTGGCGGTCCAAGTACCGCTGGATGCGCGCTTCGGTGCAGGCCTCGCGCGCTTCGCCGGCCAACTGCTCGCACCCTGTCCAGCATGGCATGCGCTCATCGCCCTTCCGCCAAGGGATGAAGACCTCTTCAATCGTCTCCGGCGCATTCCCCGCGAAAGCCGGAAGGGAGTCGCTCGCAGCACCCATCATGCCTTCGGCGGGCTGGCCTTCGTCAGGAGTGCTGGATTCGCCGGTCAATGCATCGTCCGAGATATTCAGGATATCGCCTGCGGCGCGTGCTGCGGGTTTGGCGCTCTCCGCTGAGGCGCTTGCGCTCCGCACGGCCATGGGGAGAAGCTCCCACTCGCCTTCCAGCGGCAATGCGTCGGCGATGCCCCAGTGGGGCCTGGCCCCGGCCAGGCGCCACTCGAAGGCCACAAGCGTGAGCGACAGGGCGGCCACAAGACCAAGGAAGAGTTGCTGCGGCGCAGCATGGGCGGAGGCGGATGGTAGGGCGGCGCTCATGGCAATGGGGTTTGCCAGTAGAACCGCGATCACGCGCGCCTCATTGCGCCACCGGCGCCACCAAGCGGAATCCCTTGCCGTGTATATTGATGATCTCGAGCGTGGGGTCCTCGCGGAGGTACTTGCGCAGCTTGGCGATGTACACATCCATGCTCCGCCCATTGAAATAGCTATCGCTGCCCCAGATCTCGTTGAGGGCGGCCGAACGGTCGAGCACGTCGTTCTGATGCGCGCACAGGAGCCGCAATAATTCGCTCTCCTTGGTGGTGAGGCGACGCTCTCCCGCCGGGGTGCGCAGGATCTGCTTGCGGGGATCGAAGGTGGAACCGCCGAAGGCATAGGTGATCGGCTCTTCCGGCTTGGCTTGCACGCCGCGCGCGCGCCGCAGCACGGCCTCGATGCGCAAGAGCAGCTCTTCCATGCCGAAGGGCTTCGTCACATAATCGTCCGCTCCGCTGCGGAATCCCTCGATGGCGTCCTGCTTCATGCTGCGGGCCGTGAGGAAGATGATGGGCACCTCGGTGTCCTTGGCGCGCACTTCCCTGGCCAGGGTGAAACCATCCTTGATGGGCATCATCACATCCAGGATGAGCAGGTCGTAGCGCCCGGTGGCATGCGCCTGCGCGCCAAGGGCCCCATCGGTGCGCAGGTCCACCTCGAAGCCCTTCGCGCGCAAGTAGTCGGCCAGCAGGTTGCCGAGGTTGGGGTCGTCCTCCACCACGAGGACCTTAACGGGCATGCTCATGCTCAAAAGGTAGGAAGATGTGGAATGTGCTGCCCTGCCCGGGCTTGCTGTCGAGCCGGATGCGGCCGCCGTGGCGCTCCACCACGTTCTTCACGTAGCTGAGCCCCAGGCCGAAGCCCTTCGCGTTGTGCAGGTTGCCGGTGGGCACCCGGTAGAGCTTGTCGAAGACCTTCCGCTGCTCAGAGGGCGCTATGCCGATGCCGTTGTCGGCCACACTGATCCAGATGCCTACATCGTCGCTGCGCGTCTCGATGCGGATCCGCGGTTCCTGCTCGCAATACTTCACAGCGTTGTCGATCAGGTTGGTGAGCAGGTTGGTCAGATGGATGCGGTCGGCCTTCAGGCGATGGATCTCGGCATGCAGGCCGGTCTCCACCATGCCGTTGCGGCGGGCCACGAGCATGCTGCTGCTGCGTGCCACATCGGTTATCACCGCATGGAGGTCGAGGTCCACCGGCTTCACCACCATGTTGCCGCCATCCTGCACGGCGCTCAGCAGCACGTTCTCCACCAAGGCGCCCAAGCGCTTGTTCTCGTCGCGGATCATGGAGGTGTAGCGCCTCACCTGCTCCTCGGAGCGCGGGATGCTCGGGTCGGCGAGGGCTTCGCAAGCCAGGCCGATGGTGCTGATCGGTGTCTTCAGCTCGTGGGTGAGGTTGTTCACCAGGTCGGTGCGGATATCGATCAGGCGCTTCTGCCGCTTCACGCTCTGCAGGGTGCGCACGAATGCGATGAGGATGATGAGCGCGAAGAGGGCCGTGGCCGCCAGCAGGGGCCAAAGGCCCGCCAGCAGGGCCGCCTGCGCGCGCCCGGTGCGCACCCTTAGCTGATGCTGAGGCACGCCGATGTCATGCCGGAAGAGCTTCACTGAGGCCCCATTCCACAAGCCCGTTGTATCCCCCTCCTGCCGCACCAGCGCCAGCCATTCCCCTCGCGCATCGTACACGCCCCACCGGATGGTGTCGCGCAATTCGAGTGGGGCGAACTCAACGGCAAGGAGCGAATCCACCACCCGGGGGTCGAGCCGCTGCCTGATGCTGCGCTGCTTGCCCGTGGCCAGGATGGTACGCACCAGGTCCGTGACGAGCTCCTCATGGTCGGCGGCGCTGCGCCCATCCACATCGCGCATCCCGGCCAGCGTGCCCGCCTCCTCAACCATGTCCAACGGATCATTGGCCGTTCGCGAATCAGCGTACGCCGTTGGCGACAGCCGTTGCAGGGAATCGAGGCGCGCGAGCAGCCTGCGGCCCTCGCTCCGGGAGCGCATCTCCAACATGCGATCATGCCGCTCCAGGCCATCGCTGACTGCGAGCAGGGCCCTGTTGAGGCCTTCCTGGAACTGCGCCTCGCGCAGCCGCATGGTCTTGCGGACCCAGAGCGCTTGGATGGCCAGCAGCCCCAGCAGCGCCATGCTGATCGCCGCCAGCATCAGCGCCATGCGCCGCTTCTCCATGCAAGCGAAGCTATCCCCCGCCAACCGGGGGCTCCAGCGCTTAACGGTCTTTAACTTTCCTTGTCTTCGCGTTCACAATCGCCCCCTGGGCGGCCCGGTAGCTTTGCGCCAGCAAGGACGATGAAGCCGCATCGCGGCAAGCATCGCCAAGCCGCGCAAGGAGGTTTAGGTTTTGGTTCTCTATTAGCGCAACAAGGGGTCGGAAGGCTCTCACGCAAGTGGGGGCCTTTCGATTTCCAGCGCGGTGGCCTGCTCCGCTACATTCGCCATCGATGCTGCGGATCCAGAACTTCATCGGCGGAGCTCTCCGGCTGCCCGAGAGCGGGAATTGGCTCGCTGTGCACGACCCCAGCCGGGGCGTCGTGCACGCGGAAGCGCCCGATAGCGATGATCGCGATGTTGCGCTTGCCGTGCAGGCGGCTTCAGGAGCGTGCGCTGCCTGGGATTCACTTGGGCGTGAAGGACGCAGCCGGGCGCTGCTGCGCCTGGCCGACTTGATCGAGCGAGACCTTGATGCCTTCGCAGCAGCGGAGTCGAAGGACAACGGCAAGCCGCTGAGCCTGGCACGCGACACCGAGATCCCGCGCGCGGTGAGCAACCTGCGCTTCTTCGCCACAGCGGCCATCCACTTCTCCAGCGAGGCGCACAGCATGGATGGGCTAGCGGTGAACTACACCGAGCGCCAACCCATCGGCATCGTGGGCTGCATCAGCCCCTGGAACCTGCCGCTGTACCTGTTCACGTGGAAGATCGCACCGGCCCTGGCCGCAGGGAACTGCGTTGTGGCCAAGCCCAGCGAGGTGACCCCGCTCACCGCCCATCTCCTCGCTGAGCGATGCATCGAGGCCGGCATGCCGCCGGGGGTGCTGAACATCGTGCATGGCCTCGGGCCGAAGGTGGGCTCCGCGATCACCGCGCACCCGGGCATCAAAGCCATCTCCTTCACCGGAGGCACACGCACCGGGGCGGAGATCGCGCGTGTGGCCGCACCCCTGTTCAAGAAGCTGAGCCTGGAGCTCGGTGGCAAGAACCCCGTGGTGATCTTCGACGACTGCGACTTCGACGAGATGCTGGCCACCACCCTGCGCAGTTCCTTCCGGAACCAGGGCCAGATCTGCCTCTGCGGCTCGCGCATCCTCATCCAGCGCGGCCTTTACGCGCGTTTCCGCGATGCCTTCGTGGAGCGCGCGAAGGCCCTGCGCGTGGGCGATCCCTCCGACCCGGCTACAGACCTGGGCGCCATCGTCTCCGAAGGGCACCTGGAGAAGGTGCTCGAGCACATCCGCATCGCACGCGATGAGGGTGGGCAGGTGCTCTGCGGCGGCGAGCGGCTGCAGCTGCAAGGCGAACTCGCCGGTGGCTGGTATCTGGGGCCCACGGTGATCGAGGGGCTCGGACCGGCATGCCGCACCAATCAGGAGGAGATCTTCGGGCCGGTGGTCACGCTTCAGCCCTTCGACGATGAGGCGAAGGCCCTGACCCTGGCAAACGACAGCCCTTACGGCCTGGCCAGCGTGGTGTGGACGCGCGATGTGAAGCGGGCGCACCGCATGGCCCGGGAGCTGCGCACCGGCATCGTCTGGGTGAATTGCTGGATGGTGCGCGACCTGCGCACGCCGTTCGGCGGCATGAAGCAGAGCGGTGTGGGACGCGAAGGCGGCCTGGAGGCGCTCCGCTTCTTCACCGAGCCGAAGAACGTCTGCATAAGGCTGTGAACGGTCAACGCTGCGCGCGTGAGGCCTTCATGCCGTTGGTGAAGAACCAGCCGAACCGCTGGTCGAACCAGGCCGAGAACCGATCGAATGAACGAATGAGGCTGTGCATGGCAGATGCTATTGCTTGAGGTCTAGAACCGGATCCCGTGCCGATCGTTGCGCGGCCGGTCCGGAAAAACCGTTAACGGCGGCGCTGCGCCGATCAACGGCGATCCCCGACGGGGACAGCCCAAAGGAGCCAACGGCCTTCACCGAAGGTGGCTGTATCGGCCGAATCTCCCGCAGCGCGGGCCAGCTCCAGGAGGGCCGCGCTCAAATGCTCATCCCGCCTTCGTCCCAGCAGCGCTGCACGAAGCTGCGCCTCCAGCGCGGGACTGCCCATCGCGGTGGCCCGGCGCACGCGAGCCAGCACGGCATCCATGGCTTCCGGCTTGCCGCTCATGGCCAGCACGAGGCGCTGCTTCCCGGCCGTGCCCAGGAGCAGCAGCGCACGCGGGCCATCCCCGGCCTCCTCGGCGAGCCACTCCATGGCCGCGTGGAAGGCCAATGCCAGAGCCTCGGGCACGGCGGCTTCGCGCTCCATGATCCGCAGCGTGGCGCCATCGGACGATGGTGAACGGCCGCAGCGCACCACCATCACCGCATCCAGGGCAAGGACATCCGCCTGAATGCCGGCGGCCTGATCCGGATGGAGCAGCGCCTGCTCGCTCCCGCCCCAGCACGCCTGCAGGAGCAACGAACGGCGGCCCTCTTCCATCCGCAGCCAATGGTGCCGAAGGCCCCCGCCAGACCGCCGCGCCATCTCAATCAAGCCGAGCCCGGCCCCTCCCCGCTCGGTGCGCGCACCATCGCGCAGCCGCGCAAGGAATCGATCCTTCAGTTGCGCGGTGTCGGAGCGCGAAACCTCCTTGAGCGCATCATCGAGCCGCTCCACGTCATCCGGACTCACCGGATTCAGACTGAGCACCCGATCTGCCTCGCCGCCCACATTCAGCAGCAGCAGGCTGCGCGCTCCTCCCTGTACGGGCGGCGCGCGGTGCCGGATGATGTTCTGGTAGGCCTCCACCAGGACGAATGACAATCAGTGCGCATGTGCCCGGGCACGGCCATTCGCCATGCTCTAGCCCTCCGCCATGGCAATCAAGGCCGGCGCATGCTCATCGATGAACCGCCCGCTGTACAGCGCGAAGTCGCCATCGACGCACAGGCGCTCGAGGAGAGCGTGGGCCTTCGTCAGGTCCATCCGTGCCGCCAAGATACCCGGGGCGGCGATGCGCCTTTCACCGGATGGCCTCGAGCTTCTCGCGCATGGCCTTCACCAGCTGCTCCTGCCGCGCGATCTCGTCGCGCTTCCGGGCCTGCTCATCCGCATTCTTCCTCACCTCCCAGCCAAGCTCCTCGGCCTTCTTCTTCTGCTGCGCCTCCTCGTCGATGGCCTTGCTCCGACGACCCTGCAGCTTGCCCTGCTGCTTCACCATCTCGGCAAGGGCCTTCTCCCCTTCGGCATCGGGCCCGGCAGCGTTCGCCTTTCGCTGCGCCTCCATGCGCTTGGCCAGCTCTTCGTTCTCCTGCGTCAGCCTCTCCTGCTCGGCAACGGCCTCGCCCGCCCGCTGCCCTGCCTTCACGATGCCCGCTTCGGCACGCTCCTTCTCCCGCTGCAGCATGCTCAGCTCGCTGCCCAGCCTCGCCAATCCCTTCTCCGCGATGGTGAGCTCCTGCTGGGCGAGCTGACGGCGGAGCAGCGTGCTCTGCTGCTGCACATAGGCCTTGGCGCCCTCGAACGCGGCATGTTCCACACCGGGAGCCACGAACCCGTTCGTGGTAAGGATGGCCACGTGGGCCATCACGAAGGGCGCGCCCTTGCGCTGCTCGGCCTTCATCAGCACGCGCACGGTATCGGGCGATATCTGCGGCATCAGCGCGCTAGCAGCCACCACCTCCTTCTTGTGGCTCACATCGCGGCTCACGCGCTTCAGCTCATCCTTCCACCACGACTCCACATACTTCACATCGGTGCCCTCGAACTGGAAACTGAGCGTTGGATGAATGCCGGTGCTGAACGAGCAGGAAGACACCTGCACGGTCTGTTGCGCATGCCCGACAAGCGCGGTGAAGGCGGAGGAAAGGAGGATCGATCTCATGGTCATTGGTTTCCAATGGACGTGCCGTACGCGCAAGCGTCACTCCTCATCCACCTTTGACACGCCACCGCTCACGGCGAACTTCATCACGTCGGCCGGATTCGCGTCGATGGGCCGCACGTTTGCCCTTGGCACGATGAAGACGTTGCCGCTCCACGCGAAGGAGTGCGGCATGTACACGGCCACCTTGTCGCTCCCGATGCCCAGGTGCTCCAGGTCCTCTTGCGTGATGAAGCCGAGCCGCTCCGCCTCCAAGCCATCGAGCTTCACCAGCACCGGACGGTCGAACTTGCGCTTGCTGCCCACCAGCGCCTCCATCATGTCCTTGAGGGCGCCATACATGGTCTTCACCACCGGCACGCGCTGCAGGATCTCATCGCCGATCTCGGCCAGCGGCTGGAACACGAAGGTGCTGCCCAGCCAACCCGCGGCCGTGATGATAGCCAAGAGGATAAGGATGCCCAGGCCCGGAATGTCCGTTTGGATGATCCCGTCGAGGAAGGCGAGCACGCGCCATACGGCCCATACGATCACCGTAATGGGCACCAAGAGAAGCAAGCCCCGGAAGAAATAACCGAGCAGGATCCGGCTGTTGCGTCGGGCGTTCAAGGACATGGGGGCGAAGGTATCTCTGAGGTTGAGGGTTGAACGTTGAGCGGGTTGAGGGTTGAGCTCAACCCCCAACCCTAATCGATTCAACCTACAACCCCCAACTGAGCCTGAACTTTCTTCGGCAACCCCGCCCGTACCAGCTCATAGCTGTGGTCGACCAGCTCCAGCAGCAGCTTGTGCGGAACCGAGCCGGTCACGTCCACGGTGTTCCAGTGCTGCTTGTTCATGTGGTAGCCCGGCACGATGCCTTCATAATGCTCGCGCAACTCGATGGCACGCTCGGGATCGCACTTCAGGTTGATGGTGGCGAAGACATCGAGCGGCGCCAGGGCGAAGATCTTCCCCGCCACGCGGAACACGAGCACGTCAGGGCCGAAGGGCGTATCCCAGCTCACACCGGGCTTGATGGCGCAATGCGCCTGCAGCTCGTCGATGGTCATGGCAGCATCGCGTACAGCACGGGTCGGCTGGGCGCCGCATCATTCATGAAGCGTGGCAGCTGCAGTTCCAGCAGGTAATCGCCGTCGCGCACATCGCCAGGCACATGGATCATCTCGGTGATCGTGCGCTCCAGGTCGATGGTGCCGGGAAAATCCCAGAAGGCATGGTGCGCGGCCAGCACGCCGCCATCCTCTTCGCGGTCAACGCTGGGCAGATCGAGCAGCAGGTGCTTCACGCCGATGCTGCGCAGCCATGCGCAGGCCGTGCTCTGCAGGTAGCAGGGGTTGCTGCCGGTCCAGTTCCGTTCAGCAGCGCCCTCGTCGTTGGGGAGGGTGCGCAGCACCAGCGCCTCCGGCGGACGCTCATTCACCAGGTGGCGAAGCTGCTCCAGGGTGATTACGCGATCCTCCTTGGCATCGGGTGCGCGGCGCGTCTCGGGCAGCACGCTCACCACCTGCGCGGTGAAGAAGTAGCGCTTCAGCATGTCGCCCACGGGGTGCACTTCAGGGCTGATGTGGCCCACGCCCTCGGTGTGGGTGCCATGGCCATGCGGGTTGAAGTCAACGTTGCGGAAGTTCACCGGTGCACCCTCCTTCACGGCGAAGACGCGTTCGCCCATGCGCACGGGCTCCATCACCACAGGGCCCACATGCCACGCGCGCGGGCCATGCTCGCTCAGGGGAAGCGACAGGTCCAAGGGCTTCGACAGGTCAACCTTGAAGCTGCGGCCGCGGTGGGTGATCTCAGCAATCATCGTCGGAAACGAACAGGTCGCTCGCGATCCGATCCGCGAAGTGCCTGCCCGCCTTCGTCAAAACTAAACGCCCTTCGCGCACTTCGAGGTGGCCGGTGGAAGCCCATCGCTCAACGGCCCTTGGTTGAAGACCGATCGCGTCCAGCTCCAGCCGTGCCAGCTCCACGCCCTTGCTCGTGCGCAGCCCGGTGAGCAAGCGCTCGTTGGTGCGTTGCGCAGGGGTGAGCAGCTCTTCGTCCCAGAAGCGCTCTCCGGCCGTGACCCCTTGCACGTAGCGCGCATTGTTGGCGATGTTCCATCGCCGCTTGGTGCCATCGAACGAATGCGCCGAGGGACCGATGCCGAGGTAGGGCACGCCTTCCCAATAGCTGGTGTTA
>CAZJTB010000024.1:0-12401 GCA_964548485.1 uncultured Chryseobacterium sp.
CTGGATGCCCACCCCGACCTGGGCCTGGTGCTCATCATCCCGCGCTCGTTCGCGTGGCTCATCCCCAAGGGCACGGCCGAAGCCTGGCTCGTGGACCTGAAGCTGGGTCAGATGCACGGCTGGTATCCCAGCATCGACCGCCAGGTGAATGCCTTCCTGGTTGATTTCGATGAGGCCTGGATGGGCAAGGGCTACGCGCATCCGGATAAGTCGAAAGTGGATATTGAGCGCTTCACCGGCGTGAAGCCCTTCACGATCGAGCGCTTCGTGGAGGAGCCGCCGTGCATCACCTTCGTGCTGCGGGAGGACCGCCTGTGGTTCCGAACGCCACTGCACAAGCTGAAGTACCGCGCGATGATGCGGCTCGGATTGAAGGGCCTGGCCCGATGGTTCTTCCTGGGCGACCAGCAGCGGCTGGCCATGGCCGCGCTGCGGCGCATCAGGCGGCAGTTCCCGCGGATGAAGGCCGTCATCGTGGGCCTGGGCGATAGGCGTTCCGTGCCGGAGGGGGTGGTTGACCTGCGCACGCGGCAGATGAGCCTGGAGACCGAGCTCGAATGGTGCCGCGCCTATGCCCGGAGCCAGATCGTGGTGGGTGTGCATGGCTCCAACATGCTGCTGCCCACGGCGCTCGCTGGCGGGTGCATCGAGGTGCTGCCCTATGACCGTTATGGGAACATCGTTCAGGATGTGGCCGTGCGCTGTTCCGACGTGATGCAGCTCTTCCTGTACCGATTCGTGGATGAGTTCGCCGCGCCAAGGGAGGTGGCCCGCCATGCGATATCCATGCTCCGCCATTTCAAGGTCTTCCATCGCAACAACAGGATCAACATCCCTTGACCATGACGGACCAAGCACGAGACACTTTGTCCACGCCCGTGCTGCTCATCGGCTTCAACCGGATCGGCCCGCTGCGGAAGGTCTTCGAGGCGGTGCGCGCTGCGCGCCCGCCCCGGCTGTATTTCGCCGCCGATGGGCCGCGCAACGAGGCGGAGCGGCCCCGCTGCGAGGAGGTGCGCGCGCTGGCCAGGGAGGTGGATTGGCCATGCGAGGTGCGCCTGCGGTTCAATGAGCGCAACCTGGGCCTGCGCCAAGGCGTGAGCTCCGCGCTCGATTGGTTCTTCGAGCACGAGGAGGAGGGCATCGTGCTGGAGGACGACACCCTGCCCGTGCCCAGCTTCTTCCGGTTCTGCGAGGAGCTCCTTAAGCGATACCGCCACGATGATCGCGTGTGGGCCCTGATGGGCAACAACCTCATGGACGATTGGAGCGGGCCGATCGATGGCGATTACTATTTCAGCGCGCATGGCTACGGCGCCCCCTGGGGCTGGGCCAGCTGGCGCCGCGTCTGGAAGCACTACGATGTGGACATGGCCCTGTGGCCGCACCTGCGGGAAAGCCCGCTGCTGAAGGATTTCTTCCTCAACAGCCACGAGGAGGAGGTGGCGCGCATCATCTTCGACCGGGTGCATGCCGGGGTGATGAATTCGTGGAGCTACCAGCTCGACCTGACGCGGATCGCCAACCATGGGCTCAACATCCTGCCACGCGTGAACCTGGTGGATAACATCGGCTTCGATGGGGATGGCACGCACACCACCACCACGGACGACCCGCGCAACAAGCGCACGGCGCGCGATATCGGGTTGCCGCTGCGGCATCCCCGCACCATGATGCTGGATGCCCGCCGCGACGCGGAGTACTTCAAGCGATTCATCGGATTCACGCCTGCGGAGCGCATCAAGAACGCGGTGAAGGGCGTGCTCGGCGGCCAGCAGGGCCCCGTGGTGCAGGGGGTCATCAAACTCAAGCGCAAGCTCAGCGGCAAGCGCTGAGGGAACCACCGTGATCCGGAAGAGCCAACTGGTCAATGCCCTGTTCGCGCTGGGCTTCCCGGTGTTCGGGCTCGGCAGCTACATCGGCCTGAAGTCCGGCATCTCCAAGGGCTACATGGTATCCATGGCACCCTTCGTGGCCATCCTGGTCTTCCACCTGGTGGATCTCATTTACCGGCGCGGCAAGGAGCGCGCGCTCACCCCCACCTGGTGGATCTGCATGGCCTACATGGCCAGCCTCTCGGCGAGCCTGTTCGTAGCCATGAAGCAGGGCATCCCGGGCGTGCAAACGGGCAACACGCTGCTGGCCATATTGCTCTTCATCGCGCCATTCAATGCTGCGGTGGTGGTCATGCACCACAACCGGAGCGATCCGGAGTTCCGGTTCGCGGAACTCCTGTTCATCGGCATCGGCCTGCTCCTGGCCATCAATGTGCTAGGCTACGCGGCAGGCATCCAGGCGGTGGGCCACAGCTTCGAGGGCCGGGCCAACTTCCCGTTCTTCCGCGGCATCTACACGGGCGCGCACGTGCTGGCGGTCTGGGCGCTCATGCTCCTCTTCAAGCTGCGCGCCCCGGGGCAGCGGCCCGTGGCGTACGCCCTGGCCGGCGCTGCGCTGCTCGTCTGCCTCTACTTCATGGTGAAGATCAACAGCCGCCTGTCGTTCCTCATCTTCCTGCTGCTCTTCATCCTGTTCGCCACGCGCCTGATGAAGCTGATCCGTGGGCTCTATGTCGCATCGCTGTTCACCATGCCGCTTCTGCTCAGCTCGTCGCTGCTGCTGTACCAGGTGCTCAGCCAGCCATTCTTCTCGGCCATCCTCCAGCGCGTCTCCAAGGAGGATGTGACCACCTTCAACGGGCGCAGCTACATCTGGCTCGCCGTGGGCGATTGGTTCTGGAACGACCGCACCGGCCTGTTGCTGGGCAACGGCTACAAAGGGCATTACGCGCTGGGATTGCTGGATTTCGTCGCTGTTCTCTGGAATGAGCCGAGGGCGTACAACCTGCACACCCACGCCACCATCACCGAGGTGGTGGTGGCCCAAGGCCTCGTGGGCCTCCTGCTGCTCTACCTGATCTTCTGGCGCGGCTTCCGTTTCTATCGCGCGGAGTACCTGCAGGGTGGCAGCTTGGCCCCGGTTTTCGCGGGCTTCGCTTACCTGCTCTTCATCTGGCAGCTCGATATCTTCTGCTACGGGGTGGAGATCGGTCATGCCCTGCTGTTCTGCATGATGGCGCCGCTCTGTTACCGGTCCCGGCCTGCCCTCGCGGCGCAGGGCTGAAGCGCACGTTTCATCCCGCGGCTGACGGCCCGACCGCAGTCGCGATCAGAGCACCACCAGCCGCTGCTGCGCCGAGCGGCCATCGCCCTCCACGTGGATCAGGTAGGTGCCGGGCCTCAGGCTCGGCATGTGCTGCTCGCCCGACTCGCCCTGGTAGCGACCGCTCCAAACGTGCTGCCCGCCCAGGTCGTGCACGCGGATGCTACCGGTGCTGATCCCCAGCCCGCTGATGCGGACAGCGCTTCCGGAAGCCGCCGGGTTCGGGGCGATGCGGAATCCGCCGGCGCTGCGCGGGTCCTCCTGCTCCTCGGCACCGGTGCTCAGGCAGGTGCCGTCATCCTCCTTCACCAGCACCACGGAGCGGAAGGCGGGCAACGTGATCGTGCCGTGGTGCAGGTTGCCATCCACATCGCTCCAGCACCCTTCGAGCACGAAGTCTCGCGCGATGGGCTGGTCGTTCACGAGCAGCTGCTGGCGCAGGAACGGGTCCACCGGCACGGCGTTCACGCGGTGGAGCTCCACATTGTCGAGGAAGTACCGCCCCTCGGTGAAGTGGTTCGTGAAGGAGCAATAGCCCTGGTCCGTGATGCTGCTCTGGAAGTACATCTCCACATCGCGGCGGCTGCCATCGAAGGGGATGAAGCGCGCGCCCTCCATCTGCGGGCCGCTGGCCTGGCTCAGCCCCTTGAAGCCGGCCTTCACCTCGCCCACCATGTCGCTGATGATGCTGAAGCGCATGCGGTACCAGCTGCCCTGCTGCACGGGCACATTGGTGTTGTGCTTGAGGTAGAACCAGGGCGATCCGTTGTTGGCGGTGTAGTTGGCCCTGAGCGAGCCGTTGTCCAGCTGGGCGGTGCTGTGCGTCACCGTGCCCGAGGTGGGCCAGCCGCTCCAGTCGCTCACATTGCTGGTGAATGCGCCGTTGGGCACCAGGTTGGCGCTGAGCACATCGGTGGTCTCCATATCGGCCAGGCGAAGCGGGCTGCGCGTGTTGGTGGCGCCCTCGTTCAGCTCGGTGGCCCACCGCTCCAGGGTGAAGTAGCGCTCGGTGCCGCTGAACACGTTGTGCAGGAATATGCTCCGGTCGTTGTAGGGGTTGAAGAAGCGGTTGTTGGTGAATGTGCCGTAGTCCACGTAATTGGCGGCGTACACGTGGTACTGCTTCATGCACAGCTGGTCCTTGTTGATGGCGTAGATCACATTGCCGCTGTACACATCGTTGAACTGCGGCACGTGGTAGGGCGCCGTGGCGCCGGGGCCGTTGTAGTTGCTGAAGTCGGAGACGAAGAGGCCGATCTTGTTGTTGAAGAGCACGTTGTCCTCCACCCGGTTGCCGGTGCTCACCATCGTGTGGTCCATGTAAACGCCGGCGCTGCAGTTCGATACGGTGTTGTGCTTCACCAGCACGTTCTTGTTGCTGATGTTGCCGAAGTAGATGCCGAAGGAGATGGAGTAGCTCGCGTGGAAATTGGGCGCGCTGCTCTCCCAATTGCCCACCAGGTCCTGCACGATGTTGTTGCGGATGATCATGCCATCGCCATTGTCGAAGGCGATGCCGCCGCCGTCGTTCAGCAGCTTCATGCAATCGCGCACGATGTTGCGCTCGATGATCGCGTTCTTCTCGGAATTGATGGCGATGTAGCCCACCTCCGTGAACACGTTGTCGCGGATGGCCATGTCCATGCCGTTGGTGCGCAGGCCGATGTAGCCCCAGTTGTTCTCGCCCAGGCCGGGCTGCATGCACACGTTGTGCACGGTGTTGCTGGCGAAGATGGAGCCGTTGTCCTGCAGGAAGACGCCTGTGCCGTAGGTGCGCTCGATGGTGAGGTGATGGAAGTTCTGCTGAGACCCGGTGCTGAGGATGGCCTGCCAGGTGTCGGTTATCGAGCAGTTCATGGCCTCCAGCTGCGTGCTGCCGGCAAGGCGGAGCGATGCCGCATGGTTGTGCTTCAGGTGTAGCCCGTCGATGCGGATGTGGTGACGCTGATAGGCCACGTAGATGGCGTTGTCCAGCACCGAGGCCTCCACCAGCACGGTTCCGGGATTCACGCTGCCCGGGCACCAGAGGTAGAGCTGTCCGGCGGCGCTGTCGTAGAACCATTCGCCCGGTGCGTCGAGCAGTTCCAGCTTGTTGCGGAGGAAGTAGCCCCAGTTGTAGCTCGCCAGGTTGTTGCCGGTGGCGCTGTGCGTGAGCACGCCGTTGCTGTGCGCGCTCACATAGGCTGTATCGTAGCTCCAGTTGGTGGTTCGGATCACCGCGGTGGCGCCGGTCCAATAGCCGTTGGGCTGGGTGAGCTCGGCGTCGGTGAGCGAGGTGCTCGTGCCTTGGTCAACGCGTAGCCAGCCGCTGTTGGGGAAGCGTGCGATGGTTTGTAGGACGCCGTTCACGTAGATGTGGCGCGGGCGCTGGCTCATGGGCGCGCGCCAGATGCTGCCGCTGTGCTGCACCCAGCCCGTCACGGGCACGCTGCCGCTGATCACCGGCTGCGCGCCTGTGCCGTAAGCGCCGATCTCGATGTACGCCGAGGCGCTGCCGTTGGCGTTGATGGTGAGCTTGCCGCGATAGGTGCCGCCCCGTTGGAAGAGGATGCGGTCGCCTGGCTGCAACGAGGTGCCCAGCTGGTTCACCCGGGCGATGGTCTGCCAGGGCGTGGTTTGGCTGGTGCCATTGTTCGTGTCGCTGCCCGTGGGCGACACATAGTAGGTGGCCGCCTTCAGGCAGCAGGTGATGGCGATCGCGGCGAAGGATGCAGTGTAACGGAAGCGCATGTCGGTGGTGCTGTTCAGGGGCCTTCAACCGGGTGCGCTCCGGCCCGGTTCAGCTTTCTCGACCAGCATGGCCCTGGTCTCGACGAATGGTCGCATTCGCCGATGATGCCGTATCACATGCCCTTCAGCCCTTGATGATGGACCCTCGCCGGACGTCGCGCATCTTTGAGCCGCGCCTTGCGTTGAAGGCGCCTTCCACATGGCAGAACGGCAGGGGGCAGCAGCGTCGGGCGCGCGTTATCTGGTCACAGGGGGCTCCGGGTTCATCGGCACTAACCTCATCGAGTGGCTGCTCCGGCAGCAGGCCACCGTGCTCAACCTCGATTGGAATCCACCGCTGAATCCCGCTCATGCGGCCATCTGGCAGGAGGCCGACCTGCTGGATGCGGCGGTCATCGCCGATCGCATCCTCGCGTTCGCGCCCACGCACGTCATCCACCTCGCTGCACGAACGGATACGGAGGATACCGAGCTGGGGGCGTATCGGCAGAACCATGAGGGCACACGCAACCTGCTGGGAGCACTCGCCAGGTGCCCGAGCGTGCAGCGGCTCATCGTCACGTCCACTCAGTTCGTATGCGAGGCCGGCTATCAGCCCGCGCACGACCTGGACTTCAAGCCATTCACCGTGTATGGCGAATCGAAGCGGTTGACCGAGCTGGCCACCCGCGAAGCAGGGCTCGCCTTCACGTGGACGATCATCCGCCCCACCACCATCTGGGGGCCTTGGAGCCTTCGCTACCGCGATGTGATGTTCAAGGTCATGCGCAAGGGCCTCTACTTCCATCCTGGCCGAGAGCGCGTGGTGCGCTCTTATGGCTATGTGGGCAATGTGGTCTGGCAGATCTTGCGCATCCTTGATTCACCCAGGGAAGCCATGCATCAGCGGGTGCTCTATGTGGGGGACCAGCCCTTCGATCTGAAGGTGTGGGTGGAAGAGGTGTCTCGCCAGCTCATCGGCAAGCGCGTGCGGTACATCCCTTCGTGGGCAGTTCGGGGGCTAGCGTTGGTGGGCGATGTGCTCAAGGCCATTCGGCTGCCGTTCCCCATCACCACTGGGCGGTACCGCAGCATGACCTCCGACTACATCACGCCCATGGATCGCACCGTGGAAGCCCTGGGCGAGGCACCATTCAGCCTGGCCGATGGGGTGAAGGCCACCGTGGCCTGGTATGATGACCGGAGCGACCGCTGGAAAGCGGGCCCCCGCAAGGATCCCAGGATCCCGGTGCCGCTCAATCATTGAAGATGCCCAACGCAGCAGTCCTTCCCGCGAAGGTGTCCGTGCTGGGCGTAGGCATCTCGCACGCACCCTATCAAGACCAGGTTCGCGCCATCGTGGAGCTGGCCCGCCAGAGCGCCTCCTCGTACGTGTGCTGTGTGAATGCGCACATGACGGTGGAAGCTCAGGAGCCGGCTTTCAATGCGGTGGTGAATGGGGCCGACCTGGCCACGCCAGATGGCATGCCGGTGGTCTTTGCCATGCGCTGGCTTCATGGCGCGCGTCAGGAGCGCGTGGCAGGCAACGACCTGATGAGCACCTTGCTGGAGGAGTCGGCGCGCGAGGGCTTGGGTGTTTACCTGTACGGGGGCAGCGAGGCCACCCAGAAGCTGATCGTGGACCGGGCGCTGAACGAATGTCCAGGAATCCGCTTCACAGGCGGGTACAGCCCCCCGTTCGGTCCATTGGAGCGCCTCGATCTGGAGGCTGAGGCGCAGCGCATCGCGGCATCAGGGGCGCAGGTCGTGCTGGTTTCGCTGGGCTGCCCCAAGCAGGAGCGCTTCATGGCCGCGTTGAAGGGGCGTGTGCCTGCCGTGATGGTCGGGCTCGGAGGGGCCTTCCTCCTGTACGCTGGCATCGACAGCCGTGCGCCTCGATGGATGAGGCGCCTTGCGCTGGAATGGCTCTATCGCTTGGCACTTGAACCAAGGCGACTTTGGAGGCGTTACCTCGTGACGAACACGCGCTTCCTCGTCCTATTCCTGAACGCTGCAATGCGTCGCGAGCCTAATCCAGCCACCTAAGTAGCTGACAGTGAGCCAGTATGATTGAATCGGCGTGGAGGTTCCCGAAGAATGACTTCGACGAAACATAGAAATAATCCGACGAACTTGACCTTGATAGGAGCGAAGCCTAGATTTGCCCCACTCTCACGACCCGCCAACGCAGAGAACGGAACAGCAGCACGACTAGATGGAGCGGATCATTACCCCAAGCACGCCGAGCAACAAGGGAATCCGGGAGGGCGCGAGCGACCTCACGAGCCTGTTGCGTTCAAGCCGGTTCTCACTGCAGCAGGTCCAATCCGGGCTGAACAAGGTGCTCACTTTCGAGCCGCTCACTTCGGTGAAGGACCTGGTCATCGTGGGCTACAGCCAGGCAGCAGAGGAGATATTCAGGTATTGCGAGGACCAAACCGTTCGGGGGTACCGCTTCCGGGGCATCTTCAACGATGGCCCCATCGCTGGTCCTTTGGCCCGTCACCATGCGGGTGATGTGGAGGCGGCGAAGGCCTTCGCAGTCCAGAACCGCATCGACATCATCTATTGCGCGCTGCCCGGCACGCGAAAGCAGGAGATCACGGATCTGATGGAATTCTGCGAGCGCAACACCATCCGGTTCCGGATCATCCCGAGCGCGGAGAGCTTCATCCCGGTGGTGAAGGCATCCGACCTGGAGTTCCTCGGGGGCGTGCCCGTGAGCAAGCTGCGCAAAGAGCCGCTGGACAAGCCGCACAACCGTTGGGTCAAGCGGGCATTCGACATCGTGTTCTCCAGCGCGGTCATCCTGTTCGTCTTCACCTGGCTTTTCCCCATCCTCGCGCTGTTGGTGAAGCTCTCCAGCCGGGGGCCGGTGTTCTTCAAGCAGAAGCGGCTCGGGCGTGACAATACCGAGTTCACCTGCTGGAAGTTCCGGAGCATGCGCATGAACGCGGAGGCCGATGTGAAGCAGGCGACGAAGGACGACCCGCGCGTAACGGCCGTGGGACGGTTCCTGCGCAAGAGCAACCTGGACGAGATGCCCCAATTCTGGAACGTGCTCCTCGGCCACATGAGCGTGGTAGGGCCCCGCCCGCACCCCATCCGCCTGAACGAGCAGTACCGGGACATCATCGACAAGTACATGGTGCGCCACTTCGTGCGCCCGGGAATCACCGGATGGGCGCAAGTGAATGGTTTCCGTGGGGAGACCCGCACCCCCGACCTCATGGAGCGCCGGGTGGAGCTGGATGTGTGGTACCTGGAGAACTGGTCGTTCTGGCTCGACCTGAAGGTGGTGGTGCGCACGGTGACCAACATGCTCGGCAAGGAGGCCATGGCCTATTGAGGGCATTTCGGGTCAAGGATCGCTCAGGTATTGGTGCTTTAGGGTATCCGCCTATATTTGCGGCCCCTTTCCAATCTGACGGGAAATCCCATGGCCAATCACAAGTCAGCCTTGAAGCGCGTTCGGCAGACCGAGACCCGCAACGAGCGCAACCGCTACCAGCACAAGACCACCCGCAACGCGGTGCGCGCGCTGCGCTCCACTGCCGATAAGGCGGCCGCTGAGAAGCTCCTGCCCGAGGTCACGGCCATGCTGGACAAGCTGGCCAAGCGGAATATCATCCACAAGAACAAGGCGGCCAACCTGAAGTCGTCCGTGAAGAAGCACGTGAACGGCTTGAAGTAACAGGCCTTCAACCTACCTTGGACAGGTCCTCGCATGCGGGGACCTGTTCGTTTTACCCGATGACCGAAGCCCGGATCCCCATCACCCAATGGGCCAGCGACGACCGGCCGCGCGAGAAGCTCCAGCGCTCCGGCCCGCGCGCGCTGTCCAACGCCGAGCTCATCGCCATCCTCATCCGTTCGGGCACCCCGCAGGAGAGCGCTTTGGACCTGGCCAAGCGCGTGCTGGCGCGCTCCGGCAACGACCTGCATCAACTGGGCACGCTCGACATCAAGGAGCTCATGGCCTTCAAGGGCATGGGGGAGGCCAAGGCCATGGCCATCGTGGCAGCGTTGGAACTGGGCCGCCGCAGGCGCGATGCCGATGCCCCGGTGCGGGATTCCGTGGCGAGCAGCGCGGCCGCATTCGAGCTGATCCGCCCCGTGCTCACGGACCTGCCGCATGAGGAGTTCTGGCTGCTCCTGCTCGATCGCGGCAACCGCCTGCTTGATCGCGTGCCGGTGAGCCGGGGCGGGCTGCACGGAACCGTGGCCGACCCAAAGGTCATCTTCAAGGAAGCCTTGGAGCGCCGGGCGGCCTCCATCATCCTGTGCCACAATCATCCGAGCGGACAGCTGCGTCCCAGCGAGGAGGACATCCGCCTCACCCGCAAGCTCGTCGATGGCGCGCGCCTCCTCGATATGGCCGTGCAGGACCATCTCATCATCGGCGGAACGGGCTATTTCAGCTTCGCGGATAACGGCATGCTTTCCTGATGGAACTCTTGAGCATCGTGGGTGCTAGGCCCCAGTTCATCAAGGCCGCCGAGGTGCACCGCGCGCTCGCGGCGCTGGGCGCTCAGCATGGCATCCTGCACACCGGCCAGCACTATGATCATGCCCTCAGCAAGGTGTTCTTCGACGAATTGGGCATGCCGCGGCCCATGGCCGACCTGGGCATCGGTTCCGGCGCGCACGGGCTCCAGACCGCCCGCATGCTCGAAGGCATCGAACGCGTGCTGGTGGAGAATTCCCCGCGCGCGGTTGTGCTCTATGGCGACACCAACAGCACGCTCGCCGGTGCGCTGGCCGCGGCTAAGCTGCGCATCCCCATCGCGCATGTGGAAGCGGGCCTGCGCTCGCATGACCGCTCCATGCCCGAAGAGGTGAACCGCGTGCTCTGCGACCACTGTTCCACCTGGCTGTTCTGCCCCACGGAAACGGCGATGCGCAATCTGGCCCGCGAGGGCATGGCAGAGCATGAAGGCCCACCCTCCGCCGATCGGCCCACAGCGGTGCTCACGGGTGACGTGATGTTCGACAGCATCCTTCATCATGGCAAGGAGGCCGCATCCCGGTCGAGCGTGATGCAGCAGCTCGGCTTGCGACCGGATGGCTTTCTCCTGGCCACTGTGCATCGCGACTTCAATACGGACCGGATGGAGCGGCTTGGCGCCATCCTGAGCACCTTGGAAGGGTGCGGCCGTGCCCATACGATACCCGTGGTGCTGCCGCTTCACCCGCGCACGCGCGCCGCGTTGACGAAGTGGGGCATCGATCAGGCTGGCTGGCGCTGGTTGCGCGTGATCGATCCAGTGGGCTATCTGGACATGCTCGCCCTGGAGCGAGGTACCCGCCTCATCCTCACCGATAGCGGTGGCGTGCAGAAGGAGGCCTACTTCCATGGGAAGCCCTGCATCGTGCTGCGGCCCGCAACGGAATGGACCGAGCTGGTGGAGCATGGCCAGGCGGTCCTCGCCGATGCCGACCCTGAGCGCATCGCTGGCGCCGTATCCGCGCTCCTTCACTCCGGCATACCTGCGTGCCCCGGACTGTACGGCGATGGCCACGCCGCCGAGCATATTGCACGGATCCTCGCCTGAGCCCCGTTCTTGCGAGGGGCCGTTACCTTGCCCGCAACCGTGCAGCCCGTCACTGTTTGGATAGAAGCGCCCAGCCCAAGGGCCCGGTACGCGGTGGAACAGGTGCTCTGCACCCTGCTCGGCTGGGAGGTGCGCTGGGCTGAGCATCCAGATGAGCTGCGCCCTTCTGAGGGTCCTGCCCTGGCTTATGGCCATTCGGCTCCGCCTGGCGCTTTCCACGTTCGCCCGCACGCCGTGATGCAACGCCCTTGGCGCGATGCTGGCGGGATGCAGGTGCATGCTGTGGAAGACGGGCCAGTGATCTGCGCGGTGGAAGGCGGGCAGCTCCCCTTTGATGCCTTCGCCGCTTCATTCTGGATGCTCTCGCGCTGGGAGGAATGGCTCGGCCTGCCTGCCGATGAGCACGGAAGACCGATCACCTCAACCATGCTCGCGGCGCGGCATGGCTTCCTGCAGCGCCCGGTGGTGGATGAGTGGAGCCTGATGCTCGCGCGCCGCTGGCGCGACGCGGATCCGCGTGTGCCGCTGCCCCAGCGCCGCTATCGCCAGGTGGTCACGATCGACCTCGACAACGGATTCAAGTACCTGGGCCGGGAGTGGTGGCGGACAATGGGCGGTTGGGCGCGTGATGCGGCCAATGGCCGATGGCATGAAGCAGCGGAGCGGCGAAGCGTGCTGGGTGGCAGGCAACGCGACCCTTTCATGCTGGATGATGAGGTGCTTTCCGCGTTCGAGGCGCATGCCGATCGGCGCATCGCATTCATCCTCGCCGCCGACCGCGGCCCCCATGACCATGCGGTGCCCGTGAGCGATCAGCGCTATCGTGCCTACCTGTGCGGGCTGCGGTCCCGGATGGAGGTCGGCCTTCATCCATCGTACCGCACCAGCGAGGTGGAGGGCCTCGCGCGCAGGGAGCGCGATCGGCTCATCAGCGCCATCGATCAGCCCGTGACAGTGAGCCGTCAGCATTTCCTGCGC
>CAZJTB010000025.1:0-12395 GCA_964548485.1 uncultured Chryseobacterium sp.
GGGACAGCTGGATTGCAGTTGTTGCCGTTGCGGGAGTGAATGGCGCCGCTACTCGTTATCGCAAGGCGGATTGCCACGGACTGCCCTAGTCTTGGGTAAAGCCCAAGACCATGCGTGGCATCGGTACACCATCGCGCTCAGCGGTAATCGCGAGGGCCATCCTCGCAATCCTCTTCCTCATGCTGCTCGGCAGTGCCCGGGCGCAGTTGGAGTACATCCCCGACCCGATCATGAGGTCATGGCTCAACGGGTATGTGCCAGGGGTGGTCGATGCTTCAGGCTACATGAACACGGCGCATCCAGGTATCGCCGCACTGACGCATGCTGAACTCATGGCGGGTCCCTTCGTCGGGCCCGAGGACCTGACAGGGCTTCAGTACCTCGTTGGCTTGCAGAGCCTGGAGATCATGGCGTTCGGCAGTGGCATCAATCTGCCCGGCTGGGGTTCGAGGGCCCCAGCCTGCCCGTGCTGCCCTCCACCTTGCAGCAGCTCGAGGTGTCGGGCGCCACGGGGCTTACAGCAATGCCGCCCCTGCCCATTGCGCTCCATACGCTTGAATTGAGCTACATGCCCAATCTGGCTTCACTGCCTGCGTTGCCCAGCGGCCTGCTCCTGCTCACGCTGAGTGGCCTGCCCGCGCTCACCTCCATTTCGCCGCTGCCGGTTTCGATCAGCACCCTCATCCTCCATGAGGTCGGCGCAGCGCAGTTGCCGCCGCTGCCGCCGGCCCTTGACCTGCTCATTGTTCAAGCCTGCGGGCAGCTTTCGGCAATCCCGCAGCTGCCTGCGGGCCTCCGCGATGTCCGGCTGCTCGGGCTGCCCGCTCTTTCAGCGCTGCCCGCATGGCCCTTGACCTGCGAGCGGTTGAGCCTGAACAACCTGCCTTTGGTGAGCGCGGTGCCAGCTATTCCGGCAACGGCGCAAGCGGTCAGCATCGGCGGCATGCCCCTGCTGCCCGCGTGGCCGGAGATTCCGCAAGGAGTCACGGAGCTGGGGCTGTACAGTCAGGACTTTGCCGCGCTGCCTCCGCTCAACGCCGGGCTTTCAAGCCTTGCGTTGGGGTCGTTGCCGAGCATCGGCGTGCTGCCGCCCCTGCCTCCCATGCTCTCCAACCTCGAGCTGTATTCGATGCCCGGCATCACCGGCCTGCCCCCGCTCCCCGCCACGCTCATGTGGCTTCGCCTGGAGGAGTGCCCGAACCTTCAAGCGGTGCCCCTGCTGCCCGATGGAATGCTGGCGCTGTACCTGATCAACTGCGATGCGGTGCCATGCCTTCCGAACCTTCCCTTCGACCTCTGGGACCTCACGATCCAGTCATCGACCATCACGTGCCTGCCCAACGCGGTCAGTGAAACCACCTGGATGGAGCTCACGCCCGGAATCCAAGGCATCTGCGACGAGCCTTGCGGAACAGGGTTGGCCACCCTTGGTGGCCGCGTGATGCACGATACGAATGGCAATGGGCTCATCGATGCGGGTGAGCAGCCGCTGCCCGGGGCCGTGATCACCATTCAGCCGTTGGGCATCGAGGCAGGCACCAACGCCGCTGGTGAGTACAGGATGCAAGTGCCGCTTGGCGCTTACTCCGTTTCAGCCAGCATGCCGGCGGCCTTCCCGAGCACCAGTGCGCCAGCTACGATCATCATGGAGGTGCTCGAGGCAGGGGCTATGGATACGACCGGGCATTTCGCGATGGCCCTGGAGAGCGGGCACCATGACCTGAGCCTCTCGCTAGCCGGCACGGATGCACGGCCGGGATTCAGCAACATCATCTGGCTGCAGGTGCGCAACCAGGGCTCTGAGCCGCTTGCGGGCACCGTGACCCTGAGCCCCGATGCCCTGCAGAGCTTCACCACGGCCGTTCCTCCGCCAACCGCCACGGGCGGCGGCACGCTCAGTTGGATGGTGCCTGAGCTCCAGGTCGGACAGCAGTGGATCGCCCAGGTCAACCTGCTCACCGCCGTGGGCACACCGCTGGGCGCCGCGCTCCTGGCCACTGCGCTCGTCGAGTCGCTGGGCGACGAGGTCATGGACAACGATGCCGCAACGCTCGAGCAGGTCGTTGTGGGCAGTTTCGATCCGAACGACAAGCTGGTGTCGCCCACCGGGCTCTCTGTGGAGCAGCTGGCGAGCGGCGAACGGCTCGATTACACCATACGCTTCCAGAACACCGGCACGGCGCCTGCCGAGTTCGTGGTGATCGAGGATACGCTGAGCCCCCTGCTCGTGGCTTCTTCATTCGCCTTCATAGGCAGCAGCCATGCCTGCACCTGGGAGCGGGATGGACATCTGCTCCGCTTCCGCTTCAACGACATCCAGCTTCCGGATAGCGTATCCGATGAGCCGGGAAGCCATGGCTTCGCGCGCTTCACCATCGCGCCGGTCGCAAGCCTGCTGCCAGGCGCCTCCATCGCCAACACGGCGCACATCTACTTCGACTACAACGAGGCCGTGGTCACCGAGCCGGCCATCTGCGAGGTGCTGCTGCAGACCGAAGCAGCGGGCGTTGGCAAGGACCGCCTCCTGTGCTACCCGAATCCTGCATCAGACTGGATCCACCTGAACGTTCCAATGGAATGTGTCGGACGCAACGTGGAGGTGCTCGATGCGAAAGGCAGGTATTTGATGAGCGCTCGGGTGAACGGCGCCTCTTTCAGCATCGACGTGTCATCGCTATCCACCGGTCCTTACATGATACGCCTGCTTGCATGCGAAGGCCCGGTGCATGGGCTGTTCATGAAGGAGTGACGAAAGCAACAGGCGCATCACCCCATGGCCTCGGCCTCCGCCATCGCAAGGGTGAGCTGCGTGTCCTTCTCCAGGGTGGCTTCGGAATGGCCCTCCAGGCCGATTCCAGAGGAAGAGGTGAGCTGAGCGCGCACGGCGTATCGCCCGGCAGGCACCTTGGCGAGGAAGCGTGGTTCGTTATCCGCGCCGATGGGCTCGGCGGGCACGGGGTCCCCGCCGCTTTCGGGCAGCAGGATCACCCGTGCGGCGTCTAGCTCGGCCTGCAGCTCTTCCAGGGCTTCCGCATGGGCGTTCGCTGCGGCCGGGCTGAGCCTCAATTCAATGGTGGCGCTCACCAAGGGCGTCGGCTTCGTCTCTTTCGCGCGTGCGGGGCCGTCGTAGGGCAGCAGCACATCCTTGATGCGATCGAGCATGCGCATGGCGCGTGCGCTGTAGAAGCCCAGCAGGAATGACATGATCACCACGCCCGTGCTGGTCTCGATGATGCCCTCTTGCGCATCGTCTGCGAGGTACTTGTAGCCGAAGATCACGATCACGCTCACGAAGGGCGAGAACACCAGCTTGGCCAGGTGGTTGGGCATCTCGCGCGGGTCGAATCCGAGCTCGGGGTCGTCGCCTTCCTCCTCCTGCGCATAGCGTCGGCGCACATCGTAGATGTTGTAGAGCAGGCTGCACAGCGTCCCGAACAGCGTCCAGAACGCCACTTCCAGGATGGCTGGCCAGCCGGTGAGCCAGAAGAAGCTGCGCACCT
Organism: uncultured Chryseobacterium sp.; assembly: GCA_964548485.1. GTDB lineage: Bacteria > Bacteroidota > Bacteroidia > Flavobacteriales_F > PHOS-HE28 > PHOS-HE28. The sequence continues at coordinate 3,501 of CAZJTB010000025.1, forward strand.
CGAAGCGCGCGGTGCCGAGGAAGGCCAGCAGCTCCTCACCCCGGAATTGCAGCATCACGGCCGCTTTGGCGGTCCGGTCTTCGGGGTCCCACTTGGTCAGGCGCGCGCCGAGGAAGTCGAACAGCGCTTTGGCCATGGCGGGCTCCTGGGCCAGCGGAACGGCCAGCACGTAGGTTCTGCCACCCGCGCTTTCGGAAGCGGTGATGAGCCGCCGCGCGATATCAAGGTCGTGCTGCGCCAGGGCCACGCGCTCCTTGCCGGGGCCGAGGAGGCTGTCGCTGTGATGAAGCCGGGCATACCCGGCAGCCAGGATGATGAGCACGAGGCTGAGCCGGATGACCCACACCCACGATCGGCTGCGCCAGTAGGAACTGTTCGGGTTCATGATCGGATGGGATTGATGAATTGCTTGGCCACCCACTCTTCTCGCGCGGCATCGATGCGCAGCCAGGGTGCGGAGCCGTAAGTGCTGCTTTCCGCGAACCAATCGACGCGGTCGTGGCGGCGCAGCTGGCGCAGGATGGTGCCCTGGGTGCCGGGCAGGTCGCGCACGTTCAGCACGTCGGCGGTCACTTCGCCTTTGCCCAATGCGGTCATCGCGGCTGCCGGGTTGGGCGCGCCGGCCAGGCGCGTGAGCTCGGCCTGCACCAGGGGGATGAATCCGGTTTGCGCAGCCGACACGCTGTTGCCGCCGAAAAAGGCGGTGCCCGGGCAGCTCTTGGTGGTGCCGCTCCCATCGGTGCGCTTGCCGGTTAGCAGATCGTACCAGTGGTGGTACACGATGGTGTCGGTGCTCGGGATCAGGCCGAATCGATGGCACAGCAGCGCATTGGCGCGCACGATGATGGCCTTGTGCGCATCGGTCATCGGATCCTTGCCCGCGTCGAACCAGCCGAGGTGCTCCATGGCGATGGCGCCGGTGTTGGCTCCCTTGATCGCCGCAGGCGTGTCGCGCAGCGGCCGGCATACGGCGATGGTGCCATCGGGGAAGGTGGTGAGGCTCTGCCCGATGTTGCTCCAGCCGCGCTGCTCCATGTGGTTGCGGCGCATGCTGCGCAGCAGCGAGAAGTGGTTGCTCCCGTTGAAGTGCGCGTAGCCGGGGATGTAGGTGTGGTGGTTCTGCAGCCGTGCGATGGCGCGCGGCACCTGCACGCTGCGCAGGTAGGCGGCGAACTCATCGGCGTCCATCAGGATGAAGATGTCCTCGGTTCTCATGGCGATTCAGGTTACGGGGTTGCCGTGCAACAGGTAGTCGTCGTTGAAGTACTTGCGGAGGAAGTCCATGCCGTTGCTCCAGAGGAGGCGCTCTACCCAATGGGCGTGCGAGCGTCCGAAGAGATTCGCGCTGTACAGCGAGGCCACCTCGGCCTTGGGGTGCTGGCAGCAGGCCATCCAATGCGCTTCCAGGTCGGCGGCCAGCGTTGCCATGTCGCTGCTCTGGCGATAGATGTCGATGGGATTGATCACGCCATCGTAATCGGTGCCCAGCGCCACATGGTACCAGCCATTGGAGCCCACGCCCGGCTGCCGCATGATGTGGAAGAGCTGGCGGAAGAGCACGCTGAGGTAGGCGGGGCGCAAGCGGTCGAGCAAGGGCTGCAATTGCTGATTGATGACGGCCAGAGCCTGATCGCGCTCCGCGGCGGTGCTGTCTCCCCAAGCGAAGGCGTTGCGCGCATCCGTCCACCGCTTGTGCAGTTTCCGGCATTCGTCGGTGGCCTTCTCGAACTGCTTGAAGGTGATGCCCGCCTCGGGAGGAAGCTCTTCGCCCATGATGCGGCGCTCGTCGATCATCAAGCCGATGAGCCCGTCGCTCTGCACCACGCGCTGGATCTCGTCGTCGAAGAGGTTGATGGAGCCCGGGTAGAAATAGCGCGAGCTCTCCTCCTCATCCTTGAAGGGTGTTTCCACGTTGGTGCGCGTTCGATGCAGCGATTGGCGGCCATTCACGGCGGTATGGCTCACCACCAGGGGCAGGTGATCGCCCTGCTGGCGCAGCATGTCGGCGATCTCATAGAAGTCGATGCGGGCCTGCGCGCTCATGTGCTTGGTGTCGATCAGGATCCTGCGCTTGCCGGTTGCGGCATCGCGGCGCAGCAGGTCGGCGAGCACGGGCTTCGCCCATGATCGGATGCCCGTGCGGAAGCAGGATCGGCTGCCCATGTCGTCCTCATTCGGCACCGATCCGGTTTGCGGGCATAGCACCGCGAGCAACCCCTTCATGCTGGGTGCATGCCCGGCGAGGTGGTTGTAGTAGTGGTGCGAGAAGCTCACGAAGAAAGGGGGGTGGCTCCAGGATTTCACGGCAGCCACGTTCGTCCGCATGCGGTCGATGTAGCGCTTGAAATCGGCCTTCGCGCCGCTGCCCACGCCACGGATGCTCTTCTTCTCGGCGGCATCCACGCTCATCTGACGGCCTTGCGCGTCGCGCAGATGATCGGCGAAGGCGTGCGCGCCCTCGATCGAATTGACGATGCAGATCGTTGCGGGGTCCTGCGCGAGCGCCTGCGTGATCTCGGCATGGCTGTTAACGACCAGGTACTTGTTTCCGGCAGCGCTCAAGCCGCCCGCGGCAGCGCCATCCTGGAGGTTCTTGAATTCGCGCTGCAGCAGCTCAAAGGGGGAGATGCGCTGATCGAGGATGTCCTTGATGGTGGCCAGCGAATGGCCCGTGAGCACCGCCACTTCATGCGTGAAGCCCGGATGGATGAAGCCCGATTCCAGCGGGTAAAGCCCGTTCACGATCACGCGGAACCCGCCCGCCGTGGCCGCATCGCCATGAAGCTGGCTCGACTTCACCACTTCGGCCACGGCCGTTTTCGTGATGCCCTTCCACTCCGCTTTCGATTTGTAGCGCTCGCGCCAATGGTTGGTATCCGGGGTGATGCCGTTCGCGGCGGATGCTGAGTTCGCCGGCTTGAAGCTGAAGTGGCTGTGGAGGTCGAAGATGGGCATGGCGCGGGTCTTGTTGCGATCAGTTGGTGTAAGGGTCCTGCCGGATGAAGCCGCTCATGGCGATGCCGATGCGCCAGAACCATTGGCTCTCCTGGAAGTAGGCGTTGTAGGGGTCGCTGCCGTAGTAGCCCACCTGCGCGAAGAGGCCGGTGTGCGTCACGTGCGGGAACACGTAATAGAGCGTGCCGTAGAGGTTCAGGCGCTTATCGAGCCTGCCGTAGCCGTAAGCTGAGCCCCGACCGTACGGGCCATCCCGATATTGCTGCGGCTCATCCGCGATGTACTCCAGGCGCCAATCGAGCCGCCAGCGCTCTTTGGGTGTCCACGGCTCAGCCGGCACGTACACGCCCTTGCTGGTGCGCACCAGCTCGCGCTTGCGCGCGGCCCAGATGCGCGTAAGGGCCATGGAGACACGTGTGTTGCCGAAGTAGGGCTTCACCGAATCGGTGATCCACGGCGAATGCGAAATGCCGATCTTCCAGGCCAGCGGGCTCAGGCTCCCCGGGATGCGCTGGCGGTTATGCTTGCCACGGGAGCTTCGCATCAAGGTGTCCGCTTTCGGCGCGAAGAAGGGCTTACCAGGCAGCAGTCCGATGATGCCGCCGTAGTTGAACTGGAGCACGAGCTGCTCGCTGAAGTCGCCGTTGCGCGTGTTGTACCAGCCGTCGTCGCGGAATTCGCCCACGTCGATATCCTGCCCATTGCTGTGGTGCCACGCTTTCAGGCTGAAGTAATGCTGCGTGCGGCCCTCCGGCGCCCACATCCGGCCTGCGGAGAAGAAGTACTCGCCGCCGGGCATGTAGCTCGGGGTGCGCACCGGGCTGGAGGAGTCGCCGCGGGCGGCGTCGTTGGCCAGGATGCGCACGCGGAAGCGTGGAAGCAAGTGCAGCGCCGAATAGATGGGCCGTTCCCATTTCTCGCCGCCGATCACCCAGCGCTTGCCGCCGATGGGGAACACGGGTTGGATATCGGCGTTGAGCTGATAGGGCTTCTTGTCGCGCGCAGCTTCGGTGTTCAGGGTGTTCTCCGTGATGGAGAAGGCTGATTGGCCCGAGCCCATGAGCAATCCGAAACTGCTGCTCACGGTGCTGGGCTCCGCAACGATCACGCTGGCGGCGATGAAGGCCCCGCCATGCGTGCGCGCCTCAAGGATGCACTTGGCGCAAGGGCTCAAGGTATCCTTGTTGAAATGCTACACCACGCGGAAGGGCTTGCCCGATTGGGCGAATGCGGGTGGCGGCCCTGCCAGGGCGATGAGTGCCGAAACGCAGATGATGAGGTAGCGCAGCGTGTTCATGGGGCATCTATTTCCCGCGCTTGGCGCGCGCGGCCTTGATGTACTCGAACAGGGGGATGTCGAGGGCCAGGCTCCAGAACCCGGCGTCGATGTTCTCCTTGAAGGTTGCCCCGCTGATCACCGGCGCCACGTAGTTGATGTTGCTCTCCAGCCCGTTGAACCAGGTGATGCCCGCACCGCCGCCCACCACAGGATGGTCGAAGGTCTTGTCGGTGCGCAGGTCGGCGATGGTGTACAGCAGGCCCGATGCGAACACGTTCGCATACACATTGCTGATGTACGGATCCTTGGGCCGCACGAGCCGCTTGTACATCCGCCCATGGTACTGGAAGAACTCCCCGGCCGGCTGGTTGCGCGCGTACTTGAAATCGGCGATGCGCCACTTGAGGCCGAGCTTCTCCCCGGCCCAGGCAACGGTGCGCACGCCTGCCACGGTGGTGTCTCCGAAATCGGAGAACGGCCCGCGGTAGCCGCCGTAGTTGAGCCCGATGGTGAAGTAGGGCCGCACATTGAAGAAGCGTTTCGAGGGCGATAGCCGGCCCTCGCCGATGCGGTCCTCGAGGCTGAGGATGATGCCTTCCACATCGATGGCGAAGCCGAACCGGCTCTTCTCGTCGATGCGCTCCGGGTCGAGGATGAGGTATTTGTCGATCAGGTCGGCGAAGCGGGCGATCAAGTGGTTGTGGCCTTCATCCAGCCGGTACAGCGCCACCGATCTGCGGAACAGCTCGAAGACGGATGCCACCTGCTCGTTCGTGAGCTCATGCGCGCCCAGCGACTGGCTCCATGTCTTGGTGCCGGCTAATTGCCGCAGATCGATGTTCTTGAGCTTCTCGGGCAGGCTGTTGCTCACAGCGGACACGATTTCATCCCAGGAGAACGCACCCTTCTCGAGGTGCGTGAAGAAGGATTCCAGCTCGGCGTTCACCAGCGGGAAGAGGTTGGCTTGGCGCGTCTGTAGCCGCTTATGCTCGGCTTTAGCGGTGCCTTGCCAACTGCGCTGGCTGGAACGGGTAAAGAGGCCCGTGGGCTTCAGCCAATCCTTCAGGCTTCCTTCGTTGGCACGGAGTCGAAGGGTTATGGTGTCCATGAGGTAGTGGAAGAGCTGCACCTCGTATGCTGGCTCTCCGCAGCTGCGGGTGCGCTCGTAGGCCCCGCGTTGCAGAGGGCCCTGGTTCTTCGAATAGGCCTCGCGTAGCCGCTCCCAAGCCTTGTTATCCGCGTCGAACCAATGTGTGCTGTCCGAGTTGCACTGGCACGTGGGGCACTCGGTTCGGATGAAGCGCCAGGTGATCGCGTAAGCCACGGAATGCTCCGCCACGATCCGCACCAGGTCGCGCGTCATGGCGCTCTTGTTCTTCTCCTTCAGCAGCACCTCCACGATGTCGAGCACCGTGTTGTAGGTGGCGATGTTCGAGCCTTTCAGGTTCGGCCGCACCAGGTCGCGTATCGCGCGCTGCCTGATCTCTTCCTGCTTGGCCATGACCAGCTCGCTCAGGAGCTCCTCATCGATGGTTTGCTTGATCTGGGCCTGGCTGGGCAATGTTGCATGCGGAAGAAGCGCCGCGCTCAGAAGAGCGCTTCGAACAAGGTGGACCTGCAAGCGTGGCATGGAATGGTGGCTTTGGTCAAGTCAAAGCAACCTTGGCGGAGAGGCCGCCGCAATACCCAGTTGCGTGTATTTTGAGAGGCAGAGCTACTTGCAATCAGGTAGGCACGGCGCTGATCACGCGTCTTCCGGCGAATCCGGCGCAAGAGCCTTCATGGCGCTTGGTAAAGAATGCGGCATCCGTTCAATGTTGCGGCGCGCTCAGCGTATCACCACCAGCCTTGACCGCTGGAAGATGCCGTCGCGGTCGTACAAGCCGATGCGGAAAGTTCCTGCTGCCAGCCCCGAAAGAGAAAGCCGATGTTGCGCGGTTGAAGGAACGCGTGTATCCAAGGCGACCCGGCCTGCGGCATCCCAGAGAACGATGCGTGCCATGGACTTTCCCGGAGTGCTCACATCGACCCAATCAACAGCAGGATTCGGGTTCAAGCCAACGGCGGGCAGGCGGGAGGCGTCGCCCTCAACCAAGAGGTCGCTGGAGCAGGCGATGAAGAGCCGCATGGCCGACCATGGCTGCGACATGAACCCATCTACTGAGGTGCCGAAAGCGGCCCAGCATGTGTCATCGACGGAGCAAAGCGCGCGCACTTCAGAATAGATGCCTTGCGGGAATCGGCGCTGGAGCAGCAGGTCTCCAGCAGCATTGATGCGTGCGAGGAAGGCATGCGATCCCGCATCGCCGCTCACTTGCTTCGAGCCGCCAATCACGAAGCCGCCATCCAGGAGTTCCATCGCTGCGAAGCCCACCTCATCCAGATGGGGTGCGCCGTATTGCTCCTGCCAAAGCAGTTGCCCTTCGCTCCCCGTTCGGATCAGCAGGGCATCGCGGAGTACGGGACCGACAGCACCGGTGATGAGGAAGCCCCCGTCCGATGTCCGGAGGAGGCCATTGGCTTCAGTGGCCCTCCCCGTTTGAAAGGTCGAGATCCAGACCGTTTCACCTGCGGCATCAATCCGGGCCAGATGCACCGATGCGGCAAGACCGCTCGGCCAGGTGTCGCTCATCAGAATGACATAGCCGTCATCGCTGATCACCAGCGCCTGGGTGCCGCGCTCGTATCCGCCCAGGTCGAAGCGTTTCTCCCACTGTGGCGTGCCATCGGCCAGCACCTTGAGCGCGTACGCATCCATCGTGTCAAGCCGCTCGATATGGCCCACGGCCAGGAAGCCTCCATCTTCAGCCGGTACGACATCAATGCCCTTGCTGGCCCCACCCATGTGCGGATACGTCCGGGCCCAGATCAGCCCGCCATCAGCATCCAGCCGCACAAGGGCCAGGGCCGACGCGCTGTCGGGGGTGATCATGTGCCCGCAGGCGATGAAGCCGCCATCAGGGGCCTGGCGCACAGCCTGTGCCGCATCATTGAATTCGGACCCTTGGGACCAGCCCCATTGCACGTTCCAGAGCGGATCGGTCTTGATCACCCTCATGTCGGTGCCGGTGGAATCCGTTCCAGCAAGCCCGGCCATGACCCAGCCGCCATCCGTTGCGCGAGCCAGTGAGCGTCCAGCATGCGCGCCGTCATAGCCGAAGAAGATGCTGCTCTGCTCTTGGCCATGCGCCCACGGCGCGCAGAGCGGAACCGCGACAAGGATGGCACGTATGGAAGTACGCATGCGCTGTTACAACGATGCCGGCGCACGCTTGGTGTGCGCTTCAGCATCCCAGCGCGGGCCCCATCCGGCCCTTCGTGCAACTCGGGGGCCAGGCCTTGGGCGCACTTCACCAGGTGCTCAGGCGCTCACCCTTCAGCACCCCCTCCACGCGCGCCAGCACATCGGGCGTGAGCAGGTCCTGCGCCTCAACGGCCTTCAGGTTCTCCTCGAGCTGCGCCACCTTGCTAGCCCCCAGGATCACGGTGCTCACGCGCGGGTTCTTCAGGCACCACGCGATGGCGAAGACGGGCAGGGAAAGACCGAGTTCGGCGGCGATCGGCTTCAACCGCTCCACCGCCTTCAAGCGTGCCTCGTTCAATTCGCGCTCGCGGAGCCAATCGAGTCCTTCCGCCGTGAGGCGCGTGCCTTCTTCCGCTTTCGCGCCATGCTTGCCGCTGAGCACGCCGCTGGCCAGAGGGCTCCAGATGGTGGTGCCCAAACCAACGGTATCATAGAGCGGCGCGAATTCCCTCTCCACCTTCTCGCGGTGGAAGAGGTTGTACTGCGGCTGCTCCATCGTAGGGCCGATCAGGTGGTGCTTCTCTGCGATCGCATGCGCCTCCCTGATCTGATCCGCGCTCCATTCGCTGGTGCCCCAGTAGAGCACCTTGCCCTGCATGATCAGCTGGTGCATGCTCCACACGGTCTCGTCAATCGGCGTGTTGGGGTCGGGCCGATGGCAGAAGTACAGGTCGAGGTAGTCCACTTGCAGGCGCTTCAAGGCATCGTGGCAGGCCTCTACGACGTGCTTGCGGTGCAGGCCGAGCTGCGTGGGCAGCTTGCCGCCGGCGCCGAAGAAGACCTTGCTGCTCACCGTCCAGGTGTCCCGCGGCCAGGCCATCTGCTTCAGGATGCGGCCCATTACGCGCTCGCTCTCGCCCCGCGAATAGATCTCCGCGTTGTCGAAGAAGTTGACGCCATTGTCGTAGGCGAGGGTCATCAGCTCGGCGGCGGTGTCGTCGGTGATGAGCTTGCCGAAGGTGAGCCAGGAGCCCAGGGAGACTTCGGATACTTGAAGGCCGGAGCGGCCGAGGCGGCGGTAACGCATGGGGCGGTTCTCCGGCCCGTTGGCCGGGGTGGCGAAGATGGTTGCTTCAGACCCTGTTCGCGTTCACATGCCCCGGCTACCTTGGCCGCATGGCGCGCCTAAGTGAAGCGTCGGATGGCCCTTGGCCAGCGGTCCGCGCTCGGCGTGGACTCCTGTCGCTCATCGCATCCGTGGTCACGGCATGGGCCCTGGCTCAAGCCGGCCGACCCGCCGGGGAGGCCGCGCTGGCCATCGACACCCTCGATCTCCCCTTCACCAAGCTCACGATCAACCAGGGCCTCTCGCAGGGCATGGTGAACGCCATCGCGCAGGACCGCCTTGGCTTCATGT
>CAZJTB010000026.1:0-12336 GCA_964548485.1 uncultured Chryseobacterium sp.
CGCCGTGGCGATGAAGGCCATGGCCAGGATGCTCAGGATGATGCGCATGGTGCGTACTGGTTGGTGGTCAAAAGTAACCCAAGACCATGCCGCTAGCCGATGACCGATGTCAATGAGCCCGAACACCTTGGAATCGCAGCCTACTCCTTCACGAAGCGACCGGTGAACCGCCGCCCTTCCGAATCGGCCACATACGTGTAAGGGCCGCTGGCCAGGTGCCGGAGGTCCAGGTCATGGTGCGCGCCCTGAAGCCCTGCCCGCCGAAGCACCGGACGGCCGCTGGCGTCGAACACATCGAGGTTGACCCGCGCGCTGGGCGGCAGCTTCAGCAGCAAGGTCGCTTCGCCTTCAGTTGGCGAGGGGAAGAAGCGATGCTCGGTGCGCGTGAGCTGCTGGAAGGGAAGGCTCTTGGTGGAGCTACGCCCCTCCGTTCCCAGCTGGATGCGGTAGTGCAGGGTGCTGAGCTCGGGCGGATCCGCATCGGCCCAGGTGAAGGTGACGGCCGCATCGGGATCGCCGCAGAGGCCCTCGATGCGATGGACCTCCGCGAACTGGACGCCATTGGTGCTGCGCTCCACCGCCGAGCCATCGCAGGTGCTGCCCCCCTTCATGGTCCATTGCACGAGGATGCGGCCCTGCTGCTCCAGCAGCAGGAACGACTCGATGAAGGGATGCTCCTCCTGCTGTGCCCGCAGGCCGGGCCCCAGGGCCATTGCGAGGAACATCGACAGCCAGCGCATGCCACGAAGATAGGTCCGATCACTGCCGACCTTCGCCGCCATGCCACTCACCCTCGCCGACCGGCTGCTGGGCCACGTGCTCTCCTTCTCGCTGGCGGATGTGCGGCTGCCGCCGGGCGTGCGCGTCCTAGACCCCTTCAACGGCCCGCATGGCGCCGAGGTGAAGCGCATCGTCACCGCCTTCCACCGGAAGTACTTCAGCGACGATAAGCCGCGCACGCTGATGCTCGGCATCAACCCCGGCCGCCTCGGTGCCGGCAGCACGGGCCTCTCCTTCACCGACACCAAGCGGTGCGAGAGCTATCTGGGCATCCCCGTGCACGGCCTGCGCACCCACGAGCCCAGCAGCGACTTCTTCTACCGCATGGTGCGTGCGGCAGGCGGTGCCGAAGCCTTCTATAGCAAGGTGTACGTGCATGCGATCTGCCCGCTGGGCTTCGTGAAGCACGGCCCCAACGGCTCGGCCATCAACGTGAACTACTACGACGACAAGGCGCTGGAGCAGGCCGTTACCCCCTTCGTGGAGAACTGGCTGCGCACACTGGTGGCCTGTGGCATGCGCACCGATACCGTGCTCATCATCGGCACTGGCAAGAACGCGGCCTACTTCAGCAAGCTGAACGAGCGCTTGGGGCTGTTCGACAAGATCATCGCGCTGGAGCACCCGCGCTATGTGATGCAGTACAAGGTGCGGAGCATGGAGGTGTACATCGATAAGTACCTGGCGGCCCTGCAGGCAGCGTGAGGGCCTACCGGATATCCTTCACCACCTTGCCGCCCTTGATGATCACCGCGAGGTTGCGCTCCGGATCGGCAAGCAGTTCCAGGTTGCGCAGCGGGTCGCCATTCACCAGCAGCAGGTCGGCCCAGGCGCCGGGCTCGATCACGCCCAGCTTGCCGGGGTAGGGATCGCGCGCGCCGGAGAGCTTCATCAGCTCGCCGTTGTCGGCCGTGGCCATCTTCAGCACCTCGAAGGGCGTGTACCAGCGCGTCATCTTCACCAACTGAGCGCCCTGATGCGCGGCGCCGTTGGGGCTGTGCATCACATCGGTGCCCCAGGCGGTCCTCACCTTGTGCTTCTTCGCCAGGGCGTAGGCGCGGTCGGTCCCTTCGGAAACCATCAATTGCTTCTTCCGCGATTCGCCGGTCTTCGGGTTGGCGTGCTCATCGTCCAGGAAGGGCTGCAGGCTCCACCACACCCCTTTGGCGGCCATCAGCTTCACCACGTCCTCATCGGCGAGCTGCCCGTGCTCGATGCACTTCACTCCGCTCTCGATGGCGAAGCGGATCGCACGCGGTGTGTAGGCATGCACCGTGATATAAGTGCCCCAGTTCTCCGCCGCCTCCACAGCCGCACGAAACTCCTCGGGGCTGTATTGCGTCACATCGATCGGGTCGTACAGCGACGACACGCCACCGCCGGCCATCAGCTTGATCTGCGACGCGCCCAAGGCCAATTGCTCCCGCACCCGCTGGCCCATCGGCGATCATGGCGATGCCCTCCTTCTCGATCAGCGGCGATGAACAACAACCGTCCACGATCTCGTGCGGCATGCGGAAGTCGCCATGCCCGCCGGTCTGCGACACCATGGCGCCGCTGGGGTAGATGCGCGGTCCGTCCAGCAGGCCTTGGTCCACGGCCATCTTAAGACCATGCGTGGGACCGCCCACATCGCGCACGGTGGTGAAGCCGCGCATCAGGGTGGCCTCGGCCTCCTTGCCGCTCACGTGGTGCACGTAGGAGGAGGGTGCCGTCATGGCCGCCACCATGGGAATGGCCGCCAGGGTGAGGTGCACGTGCGCATCGATCAGGCCGGGCATCAGGGTGCGGCCACCGCCATCGAGGACGGTCGTGCCGCGCGTGGGGTTCAGGCCGGTGCCCACCTGCGCGATTCTTCCTGCCACCACGAGCACGTTGCCCGCTCGGAGCTCCGGCGCGGTGCCGTTGAAGATGCGCACGTTGGTGATGAGGAGGCTGTCCTGGGCGCGCGACACGAGCGCGGACAAGACAAGCAATACAGCCAGGCTAAGGCGCATCGCAATCCAGCATTAGAGGCGTAATGCACCCGAATCCCCTCACCTTTACGCCCCATGCCCCATCGCATCGCGATCATCGGCGGCGGCGCGGCCGGATTCATGGCCGCCATCAGCGCGATGACGCACCGGCCCGATGCCGGGGTGATGCTGCTGGAGAAGAGCGATAAGCTGCTGAGCAAGGTGCGCATCAGCGGCGGGGGGCGCTGCAACGTGACGCACGCGTGCCCTGATCCACGGAAGCTGGCGCGCCACTACCCGCGCGGCGAGGAATTCCTCCGCAAGGTCTTCCTGCAATGGGGCCAACCTGAAGCGGTGCTATGGTTCGCGCAGCACGGCGTTGAGCTGAAGGCCGAGGCCGATGGCCGCATGTTCCCCACCACTGACGATTCGGGCACCGTGGTTGCCGCGCTGCAAGGCGCTGCCGAGCGGCTAGGCGTCGCCATCCGCATGCGCTGCCCCGTGTCGCGCCTTGAGCGCGCCGAGGGGTCGTGGACGCTCAGCACGCCGCATGGCCCCATGCAAGCTGACCGCGTGGTGGTGGCCACCGGCGGCTCGCCGAAAGCCGATGGATTGGCGTGGTTGCGCGCGCTTGGGCACGACGTGGTGGAGCCGGTTCCCTCGCTTTTCACCTTCAACCTGCCTGACGCAGGCATCCTGGCGCTCATGGGCGTGGTGGCGCCGCTGGTGCGCCTGCGCATCGAGGGCACCAAGCTCGAGAGCACCGGGCCGCTGCTCATCACGCACTGGGGCTTCAGCGGGCCGGCGGTGCTGCGGCTCAGCGCCTTCGGCGCGCGCGAGCTCCACGAGCGGGGATATACCTACGCCGTGCGCGTGCATTGGCTCGGCGAGATGGGCGAGGCCGAAGCACGCGCGCGGCTTCAGTCGGAGGCGGCTGCGCATCCCAGGCGCCAGCTCGCCAATGCCGCGGCTTCCGGATTGCCATCGCGGCTGTGGACCCATCTGCTGGAGCGCGCGGGGCTGGCCCCCGACAAGCCGCTGAGCGAGCTGGGAGCGCGGCAGCTGCACCGCCTGCTCGATGTGCTCACCAACGACAGGTACGAGGCGCAGGGCAAGACCACCTTCAAGGAGGAGTTCGTCACCGCGGGCGGCGTTGCGCTCACACAGATCGACCCACGCACGCTCCGGAGCACCGTGCAGCCGGGCCTGCATTTCTGCGGCGAGGTGCTCGATATCGATGGCGTAACCGGTGGGTTCAACTTCCAGGCAGCCTGGAGCACCGGTTGGCTGGCCGGGCGGTCGGCCGCGCTGGACCCATGAATATGCGGCACCCTGCCAGGAGCGCGGGAAAGCAGCGCGCCCCAGCCAGGGGCCAGGGCGCGCATGAAGTATACAGTTCCGGATCACACCGGCTTGCGGAACAGGTATCGGGTGATGAAGATGCCCGTGCCGCCCTTGCCTTCCGCAGCGCTGTTCACGCCGGTGGTCACCGTGTGCAGTTCCCAACCCTCGCTCACGTAGTTATTGATCGTCTCCACGATCACGCGGTCGTTGTTGGCGATGTTCTTGAAATTGATGCCCACCATGCTGTAGAAGTTGAGCAGGTCCTTGCCCACCTCCTGGTCGCCCTGATCGCTGATGATCACGCGCGAGCGGCCCAGCCCCCCGGGCACCACGCTCTCGATGGTGCTGAACTGGCGATAGGTGTAGGCGGCAGGCGCGGCGGGCGTGGGGCGGAAGCTGTAGCCCAGGAAGAGGGCCACGGCGAAGGAGGCGCCTACAAGGAGGGAACGGGTGTCGAGGTTCATGTGGTACTGTGTTTGTTTGTTCGGCTGTTGAAAGGGTCCGTTACTTCGGGGCCCCAAAGCAAACAAAAGACCACGTTCGCATGAAACGCATCCTCTTCACCGCCGGCCTCGCGCTGGCCGCCCTGTTCGCGCAGGCCCAGACCATGTTCCACATCACCAATGCCACCATCACGGAGAAGGACAATGTGCGCCGGGGCCAGGACGTGAGCGCCGAGGTGGTGGGCAGCGAGGGCCAGGACCGCCTGGTGATGTTCGACCAGGATGGCATACGCGCCAAGGCCCAGGTGCGCATCCACACCCACAACTCGCGGCGCAGCAGCGTGAAGGACGGGGCGGTGTACGTCACCTTCGTCATCCACCTGAAGGTCGATGGCGACAGCGACAAGCGCGAGGTGAAGAAGACCTTCTACGGCGACCAGGAGCGCGTCACCCACTTCAAGGAGAAGTTCACCATCAAGAAGAAGGGCATCAACGTGCGCGTGATCACCGTTGAGTTCGACGGCCGCCTGGAGTGAGCGCCCGGTCTCCACTTCAACGGAACAGGGTCTCCTCGGGGACCCTGTTCCGTTGACCAGCCGCACGCCCGGTGCTGAATCGCATGCAGCGCCTATCTTGGACCCATGCCTATCGAGCGCCTCTTCGACATCCCGCGCCACCAGCTGGCGAGCCATCCGAAGCCCGACGCCATCGCCACCAAGGAGAACGGCGAATGGCGCAAGTACTCCACGCAGGAGCTCATCGACATCAGCGAGCGGCTCGCTCTGGGACTGATGGCCCTTGGCGTGAAGCCGGGCGACAAGGTGGCCATCTGCAGCGGCAACCGCAGCGAGTGGGCGCTCACCGACCAGGCCATCCTGCGCATCGGCGCGGTCACCATCCCCATCTACCCCACCAGCAGCCCGGAGGACTATGCCTACATCCTGAAGCATGCGGGGGTGAACGTTTGCTTCAGCGCGAATGGCGACATCCACGCCAAGGCGCACCACCCCGGCGGACCGGCGCACTGCTTCACCTTCGAGCGCGTGGAGGGCGCCCGGCATTGGAGCGAGGCGCTCGCCCTGGCCGACCCATCGCGCACCGATGAGCTGCGCGCCCTCGAAGGGTCCGTCAAGTCCACCGATCTGGCCACCATCATCTACACCAGCGGCACCACGGGCAAGCCCAAGGGCGTGATGCTCACGCACCGCAACATCATCAGCAACCTGCTGGCCAGCCTGGAGCGCTTCCCGGTTGACCACAACGCGCGGTGCATCAGCTTCTTGCCGCTCTCGCACATCTACGAGCGCATGCTCATGTACATGTACATGTACGTGGGCGTGAGCATCTACTTCCAGGAATCGCTCGACGACCTGGGCGATCGCATCCGCGAGGTGCAGCCCGATGTGTTCACCGCGGTACCGCGCCTGCTGGAGAAGATCTTCGACAAGATCATTGCCAAGGGCGAGGCCCTCACCGGCGTGAAGCGCGCCCTCTTCTTCTGGGCCCTGGAGCTGGGCTTCAGGTACGATGTGCATGGCCGCAGCTGGTGGTACAACGTGCAGCTCGCCATCGCGCGCAAGCTCATCTTCAGCAAGTGGCAGGCGGCGCTGGGCGGCCGATGCCGCGTGGTGGCCAGCGGCAGCGCTGCCCTGCAGGAGCGGCTGGCACGGGTCTTCAACGCCGCCGGCGTGCCGGTGATGGAGGGCTACGGCCTCACCGAGAGCAGCCCCGTGATCAGCGTGAACGACCTGCGCAACGACGGCCTGCGCTTCGGCACCGTGGGACGGCCCATCCCCGGCGTGGAGGTGCGCATCGCCCCCGATGGCGAGATCCTCGCGCGCGGGCCCAACATCATGCAGGGCTACTACAACGAGCCGGAGCTCACCAAGGAGGCCCTGGACGCCGAGGGATGGCTGCACACCGGCGACATCGGCGAGCTCACCCGCGAGGGATTCCTGCGCATCACCGACCGTAAGAAGGAGATCTTCAAGACCAGCGGCGGCAAGTACGTGGCGCCACAGGTGCTGGAGAACCGCCTGAAGCAATCGCGCTTCATCGAGCAGGCCATGGTCATCGGCGAGAACCGGAAGTTCCCGGCAGCGCTCATCGTGCCCGATTTCGCCTTCCTGAAGGACTATTGCGCGCTGAAGGGCATCCCCTTCGAGGGCCGCGAGCAGGCCATCGCCAACAAGCGCCTGGTGGACCGCATCTTCAAAGAGGTGGAAGCGGCCAATGCCGACCTCGGCAATTGGGAGCGCGTGAAGAAAATCGCCCTGCTGCCCAAGGAGCTCAGCATCGATGGCGGCGAGCTCACGCCCAGCCTGAAGCTGCGCCGCAAGGTGATCATGGCCAAGTACGCCGATGTGGTGGAGCGCATCTACGCGGATTGAACCACGGCGCTGATCGAAGGTCACACCGCATGCACCGACGGCGCGCCGTCCGGATCGCGTTCGGCCCGGCTTCTACATTTACCACCAATTAACCTGCACCTGATGATGCGTTCACTCCTGCTTGGCAGCTCCATGATCCTCCTGCTGGCGACCGGCTGCTCCAAGGAGCCGGGTGAGGGCGGCCGCGCCGAGATACGCGGCGTGGTCCAGGAGCAGCGCTACAACAGCTCCAGTCCCACGGGCAATCCATACCCCGTGGCCGAACAGCGCGTGTACATCATCTATGGCGACGGGGTTTACGCAGACGATGACACCCGCACGGGCCCCAACGGCGAATTCCGGTTCTCGTGGCTCCGGAAGGGCGATTACCGCATCTATGTCATCAGCGAATGCAACTCCTGCCCGAGCGGCACTGAAGGCATCTACCGGAACGTGGAGGTGACCGGCAGGAAGGACGTGGTGAACGTGGGCACCATCACCATCCGGAACTACTGATGCGAGGCCGCCTGCGCGCGCTGGTCGTCTTTCTGGCGCTGCTGCCCGCCCTATGCGGCGCGGCGCAGGAGGCGCTCCGCCCCGCCACGCGCCAGGAGCTGTGGCTGTCCGGCGTGGTGCAAGGCCGCCTTCCCGCATTCCTGAAGGACAGGCTCGGATCGGCGTACAAGGACCTGCGCGTGCGGTCGGAGCTGGGCTACCGCAGCACCGATGTCTTCTTCGAGGGGCGTCAGGTGTACCTGGATGTGAACCTGCGCTACCGCCTCGCAAAGGGCGTGGCCGTCGCCTTCGAGCACCGCTTCGCCAAGCGCGCCGCCGCTGATGGCCTCCGCCATCGCAGCATCGTGCAGCTCGAGCTCGACCATAGCATCGGGCGGTTCTCCGGCGCATATCGCGTGCTCTGGCAGCACGCCTACATCCCCTTTGGCGGTCAGCGCGAAGTGTTCCGCAACCGGTTCGAGCTGGCCTACGACATCCCGAAGTGGAAGCTCGACCCGGAGGTGAGCGTGGAGTTCTTCAACTGGGCGCGTCCTGAGGGCTGGTCATACTTCGGCACGCGCTACCGCCTGGGCACCCAGTACCGCCTGAACAAGGCCCATGGCATTTCGCTGGCGCTGGTGCACGACCGCGAGCGCGACCGGGCCTGGCCCACGCATCGCTGGATCACCTCGGTGACCTACGTGCTGAACCTGCGCCAACTTTGAGGCGTGAATCGCCCGCTGCTCATCCGCTTCCTCGCCTTCGCCGCCATCGCGGCCGCGCTCATCATCGCCGGCTACTTCATCATTCGCCCGGGCGATGCGCTCCCGGTGTTCCACCCGCGCCAGCTCGACCCGCGGCTGGTGGACCCTGCGGTACGCAACACGGCCGGTGAGCACCGCATTAGCGATTTCAGCCTCGTGGACCAGCGGGGCGACACCATCACACTGGCCGACCTCGAGGGCCGTATCATCGTGGCCGACTTCTTCTTCACCACCTGCCCCACCATCTGCCCGAAGATGACCAGGCAGATGGCGCGCGTGCAGGACGCCTTCAGCAGCGACGCAAGCGTGGTGCTCCTCTCCCACTCCGTGACCCCCGAGCTGGATAGCGTGCCCGTGCTCGCCGCTTATGGGGAGCTGCATGGCATTGACCCGCAGCGCTGGCACCTGCTCACCGGGCCGCGCGCGCAGATCTATGCCCTGGCGCGCCGCAGCTACTTCGCCTGCCTCGATGAGGGCGATGGCGGCCCACAGGATTTCGTGCACACGGAGAACCTCGTGCTCGTGGACCCGCAACAGCGAATCCGCGGCTTCTACGATGGCACCAGCCCGAAGGAAACCGACCGCCTGATCGCCGACCTGCGCCGGCTGCTCAAAGAGTCCAAGCGCGGGCACTGAACCTCCTGCTGCCGGCAACCGGGCTACTTTCGCGCCATGCGCAAGTTGCTGGACCGCTACTACGGAAGCCTGCGGAAGATCAAGGCGAACTATGTGCTGCTGAACCTCTTCAACCTGAAGCGGCTCGCGCACGCCAGGCGCATGTACAGGAAGTACGGCGTGAAGCGCAGCGTGCTGCTGCCCATCAACAGCAGCCACCTGCCCAAGGAAAGCGTTGATCGGCCCTGGCTCGATGGACCCGATGCCTCGGCGAGACTGAAATCATCCCCGGGGCTCGCGCGCTTCGACGCCGCCACACGCGAAGCGATCATGCGCTGGCCCGAGGATGGCTACATCGTGCTGCGCGGGCTCTTCAAGGCCGATGAGGTGGCCGAGATGAACAGCGAGGTGGACCGGCTCATCCGCGAGGGGGTCGTCGATTTCAACTTCACCGGTCGCAAGATCATGTTCGCCTTCCACCACAGCGAGCTGCTGCGCCAGCGCGTGCACGACCGCCGCATCCTGGATGTGATGGACTTCCTGCTCGGCCGCAAGGTGCGCGTGTTCCAGAGCATCAACTTCCTCACCGGCAGCGAGCAGCACGCGCACAGCGACAGCATCCACATGACCACCTATCCGCTGGGGTACATGATCGCCGCATGGATCGCGCTGGAACGCATCACCACCGACAACGGCTGCCTCATCTACCACCCAGGCAGCCACCGCCTGCCCTACCTGCTGAACGACAGCTACGACCATGGCGGCAACCGCTTCGTGATCGGCGACGACGCCTATGCGCGGTACGAGGCGGCGATCGACGAGGAGATCCGCAAGGGCGGCTTCCCCGCGAAGGAATTCCATGCGGAGCCCGGCGATGTGCTCATCTGGCACGCCAACCTCCTGCATGGCGGCAAGAAGATGAGCCGCCCCAACGCGAGCCGCAAGAGCATGGTGATCCATTGCTTCGCCGAGGATGTGCTCTGCTACCACGAGCTCACGCAGCGCGCGGCGCTGATGGAAGAGGATTGAGCGAGCAGCGTCCGGGTAACGCCAGGCATCGAGCCTCAGCGCCGCCTGCGCCACGCGAGCACGAGCAGCGCGATGCCGGCCAGCACCGCGAGCCAGAGCCACCAGGGCATTCCGGCCGCGATCCGAACCGGCTCCACATCACCCACCAGCACCAGCCCCGCCCAGTAGTTGGGCAGCGCAAGCTCGCCCTCCGCCTTCGCGAGGTGATCGAGCTTGGCCTGTCGCAGGGCTTCATGCTTCGGCAGGCCATCGGCGAGCAGCTCATAGAAGCGCGCGATGATGGCGGAGGAGCTCTGCTCGTCGATGCTCCAGAGCGATAGTACCAGGCTGGGACAGCCCGCGTAGGCGAAGCTGTAGCCCAGCGAGCGCACGCCTTCACCTGCATCGAGGGCGCCTCTGCCTGTCTCGCAGGCCGTGAGCACGGCCAGCTGAGCGCGGAGGTCGAGCTCGCAGATCTCGTACGCATGCAGGTAGCCATCGGCATCGGGATCCGCGCCGGCTCCGTCCTTGCTGAGCACAAGGCGTGAGTACATGGGGTTGGCCGCGTTCATCTCCGCGTGCGTGCCGAGGTGAAGGATGCCATGCTGCGCGGCCTTCTCGCGGAAGCTTTGCTCGGTGGCCTGGGAACCCAAAAGCAATTGAGCACGCATGGAGCTGCCCAGGCCCTCGGCAGTGCGCACGGCGAAGGGTTGCCGCATGTAGCGCAGGTAATCTCGGTCCACCAAGCTACTGTCGGAGACGCGGGCGAGGTACGCTTGCTTCACCTCATCGGAGAAGCCCGGCGCGATGGCTAGCGTGCCCTTGGCCCGGCCGCGCGCCAGTTGCGCGAACTGTACGGCCGTAGTAGCACTGAGCAGGTAGGCGACAGCATGGCGCTGCAAGAGGAGTTGCCCTCTGAAGTCGTTCGGGCTGCTCGGCGCGGTGAGCAGGCACTCGAAGTTGAGCAGGTGCAGCGGCCCATCAGGTATGATGAGGAGCTCGTGCCCGGCGATGCGCTCGGACAAAGGCGCCACCAACTGCTCGTACAGCGCAAATGCGGTGCTGGCATAGCGTTCCGCATCGCGCTCCGCGATGGCCTTGTTCAGATAGCGGACCCGTTGGTCCAGATCGGCTGCATCGAGCTTCACCAGATCGGCTCGCTCCATGGTCAGCACCAAGGCAAGCAGGTTGGAGGCGGTCTGTGCGTAAGCGACCAGCGCGCGCCCGGGCTTCAGCAGGCTGCGGCGCGCCTCGGCGATGGTCACCACAGCCTCGCCATAGCGCAGCGCGAAGTAGGCCGGATGGTCGCGCTCCAAGCGCTGGAGGAAGGCGGCATAGGCCTGTTCCGCCTCCAGGAGCCTGGCGGCCCCGCGCTCCTCCTCCGCGCCGACAGAAAGGCTGGCGATGATCTCCTGCTCCCGCGTGGCGATCGAATCGGGCAAGCCCGCGAAGCGCAATCCTTTGAACGCGTTCAACCTTCCCTTCAGCAAGGTGGAGCGGCTGGCCTCCGAAACCGCGAGGAAGCGCTCCGCAGCGGCCTCGGCCCCGAGCGCCTCGCGCGAGGCGAAGGCGACATCGATCGCGAGTTCGAAGAGGCGCTTCTGCGCGGCTACGAGCAGGAGCTTGGAGGCCTCATCCTCCACGGCGGCTTTGTTCCGCGCCAGGGAGAGGATGGCGAGGTCGAGGTCCTCGTTCCACCGGGTCCATTGCGAGGCATCAGGCGAAGGGCCTGACAGGGCCATGGCCGCGCGCACTTTCCAATACAGGGCATCCGGGAGGATGTGCGGTTCGGGGAAGGCGCGCGGAAGGGTGCTCGCCCGCAAGGCGCGCGTGCGTTCGTCGAGGACGCGCAGGGCTCTTGTGGCATGGCCCATCGCCGCGCGTAGGTCGCCCGCGCCAAAGGCGGCTTCCGCGCGCAGCGCATCCACCAGCGCCACCTTATGATGGAGGCTGTCGTAGGTGTTCACGAAGACGATGCGCGCGCGATCCAGGTCGTCGAGCGCCTCGCGCCATTGGCCCGTGCGCATGCGCATGCGCGCACGCCGCAGCAGGGTGCCCGCCAGGTTGGCATCGGTGGCCTCGTTCTGCGCGGCCTTTCCAGCGGCGATGCTGAGCGCGAAGAGCGAATCGGCCTGGGCATGGCGCTCCTGCCGCGCGAGGATCTCGCCGAGCTTGGAGGCGGCGCGGACGTATTCCTCGCTGCGCGGGCCGAACTTCCGCCCGCACGACACGAGGTAGTCGCGCATGAGCGCGTGCGCCTTGGCCAGGTTGCCGGCGCTCAGCTCCAGGTCGGCGAAGCGCTCCTTCACGGCGATCAGCTGCGGGTCGTCGGCCTCGAGAACCTCGCTGCGGTCGCGCCAGGCCCGGTCGAGCAGCTCGCGCGCTCGTCCATCATCGCCCGATCGGAAATAGACCGTGGCCAGGTTCAGGTAGGTGCGCGAGCGGTTCACGATGGCCTAGTCGCGCGTGAAGGGGTCCTGCGTTGCCGCGATGATGCGGTCGCTGTGGCGCAGGCTCTCCTGGTAATTCAGCTTGGCCCGCGTGAAGTCGCCGGCGTTCTGCC
>CAZJTB010000027.1:0-4613 GCA_964548485.1 uncultured Chryseobacterium sp.
CGAAGGCGTGAAGTACGCGATGGAGGAGATGACCGAGCCGCGGCTGCTGGTGTATTGAGCCTCCAAGCAGCGCAGCCAGAGGGGGTTGCATGGTCCGGGCCGCTTCGCTAGATTGGCGGTCGCCCAGTCGCCAGGCTGTCGTGTTCGATGGCCGTAAAACCAATACCCCATGCGCTTCCTAACGGTCAACCGCAAGCCCATCATCGCATTGGCCTGCATCAGCCTGTTCGCCGGCCTTTCGGCTTTCGAAGAGAAACAGGAGCCGGCAGGTTCGGCCAAGGCCATTGGCACAGGGGTGCCGGTGAGCAGCTTCACCAACTTCGAGTCGGCCCATGTGAGCCCCTTGGCGCTGACGCCCGATGGCACGAAGCTCCTCGCGGTGAACACGGGCAACAACAGCCTGGAGGTGTACCAGGTGACGGCTTCCGGGCTCACGCATGCGGCCAGCATCCCGGTGGGCCTGGATCCCGTGACGGTGCGCGCCCGCACCAACAACGAGGCCTGGGTGGTGTGCCAGGTGAGCGACGAGATCAGCATCGTGGACCTCACGCTGAAGGCCACCGTGCGCAGCCTGCTCACCGAGAACGAGCCCGCCGATGTGGTCTTCGCGGGCAGCCCGCTCAAGGCCTTCGTGAGCTGCGCCGAGCAGGAGGCGGTGCAGGTGTTCGACCTGGCGAACCTGAACACGGCCCCCACCAATGTGCTCCTGAAGGGCGAGCAGCCGCGGGCGCTGGCCGTGAGCCCCGATGGCGCCACGGTGTACTGCGCCTTCTTCGAGAGCGGCAATCAGACAACTGTGGTGCCGGGCAGCCAGTTCCATGCGCAGGCGCCGAATGGCTTCTGTTCCGTACAGGCCGGCGCCTGCACGCAGATCGCCAATGATGTGGCGAGGCCTGCCGGACCATACGGTGGCATCGTTCCCGTGCCGAATGCCGGAACGGGCTTCAACCCGCCGATGAGCCCCAACAACCCGCCCCCTCCTGGCAACAACAGCCTGGTGGTGCGGAAGAACGCCGCTGGCCAATGGATGGATGATAATGGCGGTAATTGGACCGCGATCGTGAGCGGCGGCCAGGGGGTGCGGCAGGCCGGCTGGGATATGCCCGACCGCGATGTGGCGCTGATCAACGCCAACACGCCCAGCACCGCGAGCGTCACCTACAAGCAGACCTTGGGCAACATCCTCATGGCCATGAGCGTGCGCCCGGGCACCGGCGAGGTCTTCGTAGTGGGCACGGATGCCGCCAACGAGAAGCGCTTCGAGCCGAACTTGCGCGGGAAGTTCTTGACCGTCAATGTCTCGCGATTCCTGGGCGCCGGCGCGGTGACCCGCACCGATCTCAATCCGCACATCAACTACGGCACGCACGCGTCACCGCCGGCATTGCGCAAGCAATCCATCGGCGACCCGCGCGGCATCGCGTGGAAAGCGGATGGCAGCATGGCCTACGTGACCGGGATGGGCAGCAACAACGTGGTCATGATCAATCCGTCAGGCGTGCGCGTGAACTCCGACCCCATCGTGGTGGGTGAGGGCCCCACGGGCATCGTAATCCACGAGGGCAGCGGCCGCGCCTTCGTGCTGAACCGCTTCGGCGGCAGCGTGAGCACCATTGACCTCGCAACGAGCAAGGAGACCGCGCGCACGGCCTTCTTCGATCCCACGCCGCAGGTGATCAAGACCGGGCGCAAGCACCTGTACGACACGCACCTGGGCAGCGGCCACGGCCACATCAGCTGCGGCAGCTGCCACGTGGATGGCCGTTGGGACCGCCTGGCCTGGGACCTCGGCAACCCGGCCGGGAATATGGTCACCGTGAACGACCCGGCGGGCAACAAGACCTTCCACCCGATGAAGGGACTGAAGACGACGCAGTTCCTGATCGACATCATCAACCGAGGCACGGGCAAGCTGCACTGGCGCGGCGATAAGGGCTCCTTCCACGATTTCGCCGGCGCCTTCGAGGACCTGCAGGGATTGAGCGCCCCCTTGGATGTGGTGGGCATGCAGGAGTTCAGCGACTTCCTGGCGGCCACGTGGTACGTGCCCAACCCCTACCGGACCATCAGGCCGGATACGGCCACTGGCGGTGTTGCAGCGACCGTTGAGCGGATGAATAATCCCAACCGTGTGCGCTTCACCGGCACTACGTTCCAGACCGTTCCTACGGCAGGTGTCAGCCTGTTCGTGGCGGTGAACGTGAATTGCTCGCACTGCCACCAGACTGGCAGCGGCCGCGGCCACCTGCCCGGCAATGGCAGCAACACCAATCAAGGCACGCAGGTGATCATGACCAACAACACCAACATGGTGCCTGACCTCCGCAGCACCTATCGGAAGAACGGCTTCTTCTTCACCACCAACGAATGCACGAGCGGTTTCGGCCTGATGAGCGACGGAGTCATGGAGACCCGCTTCAACAGCCCGGGCGTAAGCGGCCACTACTTCGGCGACTACGAGCCGGAACTGCTCAGCTGGAGCGGCGGCATCACGCAGTCGAACAGCCCGCAGAGCCACACCTTCGACCGGGTGCATGCCGTGCAGGATGCCATGCCCGCAGTGGGCATGCGCATGACCATCAACGGCACAGTGGGCAGCGTGGGACGCGTGGGCACATTGCGGAACTGGACCAACAAGTACCCCAATGACTACGCCCTAGTGGTGAAGGGCCGGTGGAACGGAGAGAACCGCGGCTTCTATTACCTTGGAGGCGACCAGTACCAACCGGATCAGAATGGCGCGGTCCCCGTCACGCACGCCCAGCTCGTCGCTCATGCGCAGGCCGGCAACCCGCTTACCTGGACCATCGTGCACCCGAGCACGCGCATCCGCCACGGCGTGGACCGCGACATGGACGGTGTCTTCGACTTCACCGATGGCGACAGCGAACTCGCGCTCACGATCTTCCTCGAAGGCCCCTTGAATGGAACCGCCATGCGCACCGACCTGAAGACAGCCGGGCTACTGCCTGCTCAGGACCCGTATGGGATCGGCGCCACCGCGAGCCAGTCCTTGCTGGACCGCACAGGTAGCAATGCCCCGGTGGATTGGGTGATGGTGCAGTTGCGCCACGCCGTGAACCACGGAACGGCCGTGGATGAGCTGGCCGCCTTGGTGCTCGCCAATGGCAAAGTGGTGATGCCCAATGGGGAGGAGCCGCTCTGGTTCCGCAACGCCCCGCGCGCCAACTACAAGGTTGCTGTATGGCACCGCAACCACTTGGGCGCCATGACCAATGCCGCATCGGCTTACGGCACCGGACCGGTGGTCATCAATATGAGCGACCCCGCGCTGGCCACTTATGGCACCGATGCCCGCAAGATTATCGGTTCCATCGCCGCGCTCTGGGCCGGCGATGTGGATGGCAACGGCGTGCTGCGCTACACGGGTCAGCTTAACGACCGCGACCCCGTCCTCGTACGCGTGGGTGGCAGCGTGCCCACGGCCACAGCCAGCGGCTACCATGTGGAGGATGTCAACCTCGATGGCGTGGTGCGCTACACCGGCCAGAACAACGATCGAGATCCGATTCTCGTGAACGTGGGGGGCAGCGTACCCACAGCCACGCGGCAGGAGCAATTGCCCTAGTGACGCGGGCAGCGCATACGGCGCCCTCAGGTCTGGCCTGGGGGCGCCGCATTTCACCATCGTCCGAAAGCGGATTATATCGACGAACCAGGAATAATTATCGACGAACACGACAAGGGTATCGACATTCACAAATCTTGCGGTCCCCGCAAACAACGGGGATAAACACATGAAGCAGATGAACACTCTCCGTAAAGCAGTGGCTCCGCTGGCAATCGTTGCCATGCTGGCCAACCCTCAGCAGGCCGCCGCGCAGGTGAAATGCCTGCTGGACTTCAACATGAACAGCGGGTGCCTGGACAACAACCTGGGCTGGGGCTCGGTGACGGGGATCACGGGCGGCACTACGCCTTGGACCATTGAGTGGAGCAATGGCTCGAACCAGGCCTATCAGGGCAGCCCGCAGAACGGCACCTGGTCGGCCACGGTGCGCGACGCCCAGGGCTGCGAGGTCACCAAGAGCATCGTGATCGACTGCGTGTTCGACGATAAGGAAGACGACTGCCAGTACCGCACCCAGACCCAAGGCGGCTGGGGCACGGCCTGCAACGGCGGCAACCCCGGCTGCTACCGCGACGCCCACTTCGCGGCGGCCTTCCCCAATGGCCTGACGATCGGCTGCACCAACAAGATCCGCCTGACGACCTCCGCGGCGGTGGATGCCTTCCTGCCCAGCGGCACCACGGCACGCGCGCTGAACCCCGGCACGTTGACCAATCCCGGGCAGAGCTACAGGAACGTGCTGGCCGGCCAGCTGGTGGCCCTCACCCTGAGCGTGACCTTCGATGCGCACGACCCGAACTTCAGCAGCAGCACCAGCCTGCTGGCGGATGCCACAGTGAACAGCGGCATGTTCCAAGGCTGGACCGTGCAGATGATCCTCGATGAGGCCAACAGCTTCATCGGCGGCTGCGGCAGCAACTTCACGGCGGCACAGCTAAACACCGCGCTCACCATGGCCAACGAGAGCTTCGTGGACGGCACCGGCAACAGCGGATTCCTGGGCTGCTCGGCACCTGCAAGG
>CAZJTB010000027.1:4638-12254 GCA_964548485.1 uncultured Chryseobacterium sp.
CTATCCCGTGCCTGCCAATGACCGCCTGACCATCGAGTGGCCGGCTGGCGGCGCGCAGCGCCTGGAGCTCTACGATGCCACAGGCCGAGTCGCGCATCAGCAGCCCGTGGGCAGCAACGACCACATCATCCAACTCACCACCGCGCATCTGCGCGAGGGCGCCTACATCCTGCGCCTCACCGGCGAGCACGGCGACCTCACCCGTCGCATCAGCATCGTGCACTGAGCGCCAAGCATGCAACACAGGGGAGCGCCTCCGGCAACGGGGGCGCTCCTTTGTTCAGGGCGCTAGCTGCTCTTCTTCTCCAATGCGGTCACGCGATCCACCAGCTTATCGAGGTTGCGGAAGTGGATGTAGCTCTTGCGGTACGTCTGCACCTCGAAGGCCGGTGATCCCATGTACGCTTCGCCCGGCTTGGTATCCTTGCTGATGCCGCTCTGCGCCGCGATGATGGTGCCGTCGGCGATCTTCAGGTGGCCGATGATGCCGACCTGTCCGCTGAACATGCAGTTCCTGCCGATCTTGGTGGAGCCCGCCACCCCGCCGCCTGCCGCGTAGTAGGTGTTCTCGCCCACCTCCACGTTGTGCGCGATGTGGATGAGGTTATCGAACTTGACTCCTTTGCGCAGGATGGTGGAGCCGAGCGTGGCGCGGTCGATGGCGCAATTGGCGCCGATCTCCACATCGTCCTCGATCACCACATTGCCGATCTGCGGGATCTTGGCGCCGCCATCCGGGCCCGTTGCGAAGCGGAATCCATCGCTGCCGATCACCGTGCCGCTGTGGATGATGCACCGCGCGCCCACCATGCAATCGGAGTAGATGGTCACGTTGGCGAAGACCGTGGTGTTGTCGCCGATCACCACGTTGTCGCCGATGTAGGCATGCGGGTAGATCTTCACGTTGCTGCCGATCCGGGCATTCTCTCCAATGAAGGCCAGCGCGCCGATGTAGCAGTTCTCGCCGTAGGTGGCGCCCTGGCTGATCACGGCCTGAGGCGATACGCCCTTCTTGTCCAGCTTGATGGTGTTGTACATCTCCAGCACCTTGGCGAAGGCGCCTTGCGCATCGGCCACGCGCACCAGGGTGGTCTTCACCGGCCCGCTCAGCTCAAAGGCCGCGCCGATGATCACCACGCTGGCGGTGGTCTCGTACACGTATTGCGTGTAGGCCGGATTGGCGAGGAAGGAAAGCGAGCCGACGCCGCCCTCTTCGATCTTCGAGAGCTTGCTCACGGTGGCGTTCGGGTCGCCTTCAACGGTGCCTTGGAGTAGCTGGGCGATCTGGGTGGCGGTGAATTGCATGGATCCTGTTGGGAATGGATGGCCAAGGTAGCGGGGAGGGCATTCGCTGCGCTCATGCCAACCCAGTTAACCGCAGAGGCGCAGAGGTCGCAGAGATATGCTCGTCTGCACCGGCCACCCCTGCCGTTATCAACGCCCCCACCGCGCGCTCTGCGGCTCTGCGGTCATCCGTATTTAATGGCCCTCAGTGGTTCCGTCCGATCTTCGCCCTAGATGTCCTCCCCCATCGACGTCCGCGAGAAGGTCCGCCTGCTGCCGCACACCCCCGGCGTGTACCAGTTCTTCGATGCCGAGGGCAAGATCCTTTACGTGGGCAAGGCCAAGAGCCTGCGCCACCGTGTGGGCAGCTACTTCGCCAAGGACCACCCCGACGGCAAGACGCGCCTGCTCATGAAGCGCATCGCCGACCTGCGCGTGATCCACGTGCCCACCGAGTTCGAGGCACTGCTGCTGGAGAACTCCCTGATCAAGGAACACCAGCCGCGCTACAACATCCTGTTGCGCGACGACAAGAGCTTCCCCTTCATCCGCATCCGCAACGAGCGCTTCCCCCGCGTGGAGGGCATGCGCAACCCCGAGAACGACGGCAGCGACTACTTCGGCCCCTACGCCAGCGTGCGCACCATGAAGACCGTGCTCGGGCTGGTGCACAAGCTCTACAAGCTCCGCACCTGCAACTACGACCTCACGCCGAGGAACGTCGAGCAGAAGAAGTTCAAGCGCTGCCTGGAGTACCACATCGGCAACTGCAAGGCGCCCTGCGAAGGGCTACAGACACAGACCGAGTACGATGCCAACATGGAGCAGGTGCTGCAGATCGTGAAGGGGCGCGTGAGCGGGCTGATCAAGGTGCTGAAGGAGCAGATGCAGCTCCACGCCGAGCGGCTGGAGTTCGAGGCCGCCGAGGACTACCGCCAGAAGCTGGAGCGGCTGGAGCAGTACCGCGCCAAGAGCATTGTCGTCAACCCCGACATCGGCGACGTGGACATCTTCGGGCTGGTGAGCGACAGCGGCAGCACCTATGTGAACTACATGCGCGTGATCGACGGCGCCGTGGTGCACGGCATCACCATCGAGCTCAAGCGCAAGCTCGATGAGAGCGACGTGGAGATGCTGCAGGCCGCCATCGCCGAACTGCGCCAGCGCTACAAGAGCCTCGCCCCCGAGGCCATCGTGCCGTTCGAGCCCGAGATCGAGGTGCCCGGTGTGCGCTTCACCGTGCCGCAGCGCGGCGACAAGAAGCAGCTGCTGGAGCTCTGCGAGCGCAACGCCCGCTACTTCATGCTGGACAAGCAGAAGCAGGAGAAGCTCACCGACCCCGAGGGAGCCACCACCCGCATCCTGGAACAGCTGCAGCAGGACCTGCGCCTCTCCGAATTGCCGCGCCACATCGAGTGTTTCGACAACAGCAACACCCAGGGCACCGACCCGGTGAGCGCGTGCGTGGTCTTCAAGGATGCCAAGCCCAGCAAGAAGGACTACCGCCACTTCAACATCCGCACGGTGGAAGGGCCGGACGATTTCGCCAGCATGGAGGAGGCCGTGGAACGCCGCTACAGCAGGCTTGTCACCGAGGGCGAACCGCTGCCGCAGCTCATCGTCATCGATGGCGGCAAGGGCCAGCTGGGCGCCGCGCTCAACGCCTTGGAGCGGCTCGGCTTGCGCGGAAAAGTGGCCATCATCGGCATCGCCAAGAAGCTGGAGGAGATCTACTTCCCCGGCGACCCCTACCCGCTGCACATCGACAAGCGCAGCTCCTCGCTCAAGGTCATCCAGCACATGCGCAACGAAGCGCACCGCTTCGGCATCACGCACCACCGCGGCAAGCGCAGCAAGCGCATCATCCGCACCGGCCTGGAAGAGATCCCCGGCATCGGCCCCGGCACTGCGCAGAAGCTCCTCACCCGCTTCGGCAGCATCAAGGGCATCCGCGAGGCCCTGCCGGAGGATGTCGCGGCCGTGGTGGGCGCGAAGAAGGCAGAGGCAGTGTTGAAAGGATTGGCGGAAGCGAACTGAACCTGCCATGGCGCGCGCTTCCGTCCTGCTGCCCTTCCACAACGCTGTTACGGGTCTTGAGGCGGCGATCTTCAGCATCGTTCAACAGACCTTCGATGGCTGGGAGCTTCTGCTGATCGACAATGCAAGCACGGATGACGGCCGTTCCGTCGCCGAGCACTGGGCCGCACGCGACCCGCGCATTACCCTGCTGCACGAAGCCCGCATCGGCATCGCCCACGCACTGAACTCCGGGCTTGCACATGCCCGGGGCCGCTACATCGCCCGCATGGATGCCGACGACATCAGCCACCCCGAACGCCTGGAGAAGCAAGTGGCATTCATGGAAGCGCATCCGGAGATCGGGGTGCTGGGCACGCGCACGGCTTTCGCCAGCACGATGGAAGAAAACCGAGGCATGCAAGCCTTCGTGGATTGGCAGAACGCCATCCTATCCCCGCACGAGCACTACGTGAAGCGTTTCGTGGACGCGCCACTCGCGCACCCCACGGTACTGTTCCGCCGCGAGCTGGTGGAACAGCACGGCGGCTACGATACCGGCCCGTTGCCGGAGGACCACGAGCTGTGGCTGCGCTGGATGGATGCCGGGGTACGCTTCGCGAAGCTGCCCGAGGAGCTGCTCACGTGGAACGACCATGCCCTCCGCCTTAGCCGCACACACCCCAACTACAGCGTGGACGCCTTCTTCACCACCAAGGCAAAGTGGTTGGCGCATTGGCTGCAGCGCACGCTCAACGGCCGCAATGTGATCATTGCCGGCACCAGCGCATTATGCCGCGATCGCGCCGCGATGCTGGAGGCGGAGGGCATCGCCATCCACGCCTTCACGGATGTGAAGCCGCGCGAGGTGCCCGGTTACGCCTTCATCCCGCACGACCGTCTGCTCCCGGCAGGCGAAGCCTTCGTCGTGAGCTTCATCAGCCAGCGAGGTACCGGCGACCGGATCGCGGAGTACTTGTCGTCGCTAGGGCTGATAGAGGGAGAGGACTTCATCCTGGCGGCTTAGGCTCCGCTACCTTGGCAGCATGTCCGGGCCGATCGATATCGCGAACCGCCAACGCACCCATTTCGACAGCGGTGCCACACGCCCCTACGCCGCGCGCCGCGCAGCCTTGAAGCGGCTGCGGGCCGCCCTCCATGCGCACGAAGAGGAGCTGCTCGCGGCCATGCACGCCGACATGCGCAAGCCGCGCTTCGAGGCCTACATGAGCGACATCGGCCTGGTGTACGCGGCCATTGACCATGCGCTGAAGCACCTGAAGGAGTGGATGCGGCCGCAGAATGTGCCCTCGCCACTGGCCATCCAGGTGGCCGAGAGCCATGTGCATCCCGAGCCGCTCGGCGTGGTCCTGATCATCGCGCCGTGGAACTACCCGGTGCTGCTGCTGCTCTCCCCCTTGGTAGGCGCGCTCGCTGCCGGCAACTGCGCGGTGCTGAAGCCCAGCGAGGACGCCCCCGCCACCGCCGCCGTGGTGGAGCGCCTCATCGGCCAGGCCTTCGCGCCGGAACAGGTGCGCGTGGTGCAAGGCTTGGGGTCCGAAGTGGTGCCCGCGCTGATGCAGGGCTTCCGGTTCGACCATGTGTTCTTCACCGGCAGCCCGCGCGTGGGCCGTGTGGTCCTGGGCCTGGCCGCGCCGCAGCTGGTGCCGGTCACGCTGGAGCTAGGCGGCAAGAGCCCCGCCATCGTGGACCACACCGCCAGCATCCGCACGGCGGCCAAGCGCATCGCCTGGAGCAAGTACTTCAATGCCGGGCAAACCTGCATCGCCACAGACCATGCGCTGGTGCACACCTCGGTGATGGATGAGTTCCTGGACCGCTTCGCCCGTTTCGTGAAGAAGGCCTATGGCGAGGATCCGCAGCAGAGCCCCGACTACGCGCGCCTGGTGAACAATCGACGCTTCGATACCGTGAGCGCATACCTCACGCAGGGCGAACGCTTCATCGGCGGTGCCACGGACAGGGCCGACCGCTACATCGCGCCCACGGTGCTCACGCACGTGGACCTCGACAGTCCGGTGATGCGCGAGGAGATCTTCGGCCCGGTGCTGCCGGTGTTCCCGTGGACCGAACCGGAGGAGGTGCTGGCCGTCGTGCGCCGCAACCCCTTCCCCCTGGCCACCTACATTTTCAGCAGCAACCGCGCCTCACAGCGCTTCTTCCAAGAGCGCATCGCCTTCGGCGGGGGCTGCATCAATCATTGCCTCCTGCAATTCGGGCCGGAGGAACTGCCCTTCGGCGGCGTGGGCTTCAGCGGCATGGGGCGCTACCACGGCCGCCACACCTTCGAGCTGTTCAGCAACCGCAAGGGCGTGGTACGCGCCAGCACCCTTATCGACCCCGGCCTACAGGAGCCGCCTTACACAGGGTTCAAGGAGAAGGTGCTGCGCCGGGTGCTGCGGTAGGTCCTGTGACCCTCATCACATGCCGTCTCCGGCAGGCTTGGCTATTTAGCAGCCAAGACCGTGTCCATGCGCCGACTCCTACCCTTCCTCGCCCTTTTTCCGCTGTTCGCCACCGCCCAGGACCTGGGCAATCGCAGCATCGTGCTGCAGGAGGTCACCATCCCCAACATGCCCGGCATCCAGTCCTTCGCCTGGGGCCAGCACAATGGAGAATGGCTGCTCCTTGGCGGCCGCACCGATGGCCTGCACCGCAGGCAGCCTTTCGCGGCCTTCCTCGCCGCCGACAACAACACCAGTGCCTACGTGGTGAACCCGCAGACACAGCAGGTGTGGAGCACCTCGCTGAGCACCTTGCCCACAGCTGTGTACATGCAGTTGCAGAGCACCAACCTGGAGCACCAGCAAGTGGGCAACACCCTCTATGTCATCGGTGGCTACGGCTACTCCACCATCGCCGCCGATCACATCACGCACCCACGCCTCACCGCCATCGATGTGCCCGGCATGATCACGGCCATCAAGAACGCGCAGCCAGTGGCCCCGCATGTGCGCTCCATCGTGGACAACCGCATGGAGGTGACTGGCGGCTACCTCGGCATCCTCAACGGCACCTTCCTGCTGGTGGGCGGCCAGCGCTTCGTGGGGCGCTATAATCCACAGGGGCCGAACTTCGGTCCTGGCTTCATCCAGCAGTACACCAACGCCATCCGCCGCTTCACGATCGATGATGACGGCAGCAACCTCGCCATCGCGAACTATGAGGCGACCGTGGATACGGTGAACCTGCACCGCCGCGACTACAACCTCGTTGCGCAAGTGTTCCCCGATGGCAGCCAGGGCTACACGGCCTTCAGCGGCGTGTTCCAGTACGGCGCCAACCTGCCCTGGCTCAACACCGTCGATGTGAGCGCCACCGGCTACAATGTGGTGCCCGATTTCGAGCAGCTGCTGAACCAGTACCACACCGCGCAACTCGCCGCTTACGCCACGGCCGACAACCGCATGAGCAGCGTGTTCTTCGGCGGCATCGGTCGCTACTACTTCGATGCCAATGGCCAGCTCGTCGACGACACCAACGTGCCCTTCGTGAACACCATCAGCCGTGTGGAGCGTTTTGCCGACAGCACCATGGAGGAGAGTGCCATTGGCACGATGCCCGCCCTGCTGGGGGCGGGTGCGGAGTTCATCCCTGACCCGAACGTGCCCGTCCTCGGCGACAACATCATCGATGTGGACGCGCTCACGGGCGACACCGTGCTCGCCGGCCACATCGTGGGCGGCATCGCCAGCACCGCACCGAACATCTTCTTCATCAACACCGGCGTGGAGAGCGACGCCACCACGCGCGTGTTCCGTGTGCTGCTGGTGAACAACACCAGCACCGGCGCGCGACCAGTCCCGCAGGAGCGGGCCCCGCTGCGACCCCGAAGCGCACGCGCCGCCCGCGGATCCGATAATCTACGCGCCCCATGCCCACGCTTCTCGACGAGCTCCAGGCCCGCGACTTCTTCTCCGACGTCACCCCCGGCCTGGCCGAGCGCCTCGCCCAGGGTCCGATCGTCGGCTACGCCGGCTTCGACCCGACCGCCGACTCGCTCCACGTCGGCAACCTCGTCCCGGTGATGGCGCTCTCCTGGCTCCAGCGCACCGGCGGCACGCCGATCGTGCTCGTCGGCGGCGGCACCGGCATGGTCGGCGACCCCGGCGGCAAGCGGACGGAGCGCCCGCTCCTCTCCGTGGAGCAGATCGACCACAACGTCGCCTGCCAGCGGGCCCAGCTCCAGAAGTTCCTCCGCTTCGACGGTGCGAACGCTGCACGGGTGGTGAACAACGCCGACTGGCTCCGGCCGCTCCGGCTCATGGACTTCCTGCGGGACACCGGCAAGCACT
>CAZJTB010000028.1:0-12108 GCA_964548485.1 uncultured Chryseobacterium sp.
ACCTCGCCTTCGAGCTCACCGGCATCACCGGGAGCATCCTGCTGAACACCGCCAAGGGCCACCGGCTGTACAAGGCACCCTACACGCTGGCCCAGTGGAGCAGCATCGACACCGCAGGGCTGCATGCCTCCTGGCCGGAGCAGCACAACAGCGAGACCAATTGGAGCAGCGGCGCCTTCAATCAGGGCCTCACCGCCAATCCCTTCGACCTGGGCTGGGGCATCTACAACTTCGTCACGCACAACATCACCGGCGATAGCTGCTTCGTGCTCAAGCTGAACACGGGTGCTTGGAAGAAGATGCGGATCGATGGCTTCGCTGCCGCCACCAACAGCTTCACCTTCACCTGGGCCGACCTCGATGGCAGCAACGAGCAGAGCGGAAGCCTGACACGCTCCGCCTATCCGGGCAAGAACTTCGGCTACTACAACCTGTCCACCAACAGCGCGGCGGACCTGGAGCCGCTGGCCGCCGATTGGGACCTGCTATTCACCAAATACGTGGGCTTCGTCACCCAGCCCTTCCCGGCCATGTATCCGGTGGCGGGTGTGCTGCAGAACCGGTTGGTCGAAGCGCTGCAGATCGACGGTGTGCCCACCGGCCAGGCCAGCTACTGGGGCGAGGCCTTCAGCCCGCTGATCAACATCATCGGCTACGATTGGAAGACCTTCAACCAGGGCACCTTCCAATGGGAGTATGCGCAGGACCGCACCTACTTCGTGAAGGACCGCAGCGGCGACATCTACAAGCTCGTGTTCACGGCCTATGGCGGGAGCGCCAACGGCAACTTCACCTTCAACCAGGAGCTGGTGGGCCAGGCCTCGGTGGATGAGACCGGCCGCAGCAGCGCGATCGCGATAGCGCCGAATCCGGCCACCGCTTCCGCCACCCTGGTGATCGCTTCTGAGGCGCGCGCGGCGCAGCTCAGCATCACCGATCTGCATGGCCGCGTGGTGCTTCAGCAGCAGCTCACGGGCCTGAATGGCCTGGTGCAGCGCCCCATTGATGTGAGCGCATGGTCGGCCGGTGTTTACCTGGTGCGCCTGCAAGGCGATGGCCTCAGCGCCACCACGCGCCTGGTGAAGGAGTGATGCGGGCAGGTTGAAGGCCGAGCAACCCTCCACCTCCCTTCAGCCCGCGATCGCTTTACCGCAATCGCGGTATTGCCGGGGCATGCAGCGGTGAACTGCTTTGCGGCCGCGCCGGAGCCCATTGCTCCGGCGCGCCAAGCATGATCATCGATTCCGCCATCGACCTGAAGCAGCGCTGGGAGGCCCTGCTCGCCAGCAACCCCAAGATCCGCATCCGCAACGCCGCCGCTGAGCTGGGCGTGAGCGAAGGCGAGCTCCTGGCCACGCGCATCGGCGATGGCGTCACGCGCCTTCAGCCGGAGTTCCGCTCCATCCTCGCCGGCGTGCCCGCCTTGGGCCGCGTGATGGCCCTCACGCGCAACGATGATGCGGTGCATGAGCGCAAGGGCGCGTATGTGAATCCCGCGCTGGAGCATGGGCCGGTGGGCCTCTTCGTGGGCGCGGAGATCGACTTGCGCATCTTCTGGCATGCGTGGGCGCATGCCTTCGCCGTGATGGAGCCGGGGCGCGATGGCGCGCGATTCAGCCTGCAGTTCTTCGCGGGCGATGGCACGGCCATCCACAAGATCTACCTCGTTCCGGAGAGCGATGCAGGCGCCTATCACGACCTGGTGACGCGATTCCGCGCGGCGGACCAGGCGCCGACCATGGCGGTGGCAGCGCCAAAGCCTGCACGCCCCGAACTGCCCGATGCCGCGATTGATGCGACGGCGCTGCGGCACGGATGGCTGGGCCTGAAGGACACGCATGATTTCCACCTGCTGCTGCGTGAGCACGGGGTCACGCGCACGCAAGCGCTGCGGCTGGCGCCTGAAGGGGATTACGCGGTGCCGGTCGCTCCAGCCGCGCTGCGCGCCACCATCACGGCGGCTGCCGGTGAGCAGTGCCCCATCATGGTGTTCGTGGGCAATCCGGGCATGCTGCAGATCCACACCGGAACCGTGGAGCAGCTGATGGACATCCCCGAATGGTTCAACGTGGTGGACCCCGACTTCAACCTGCACGTGCGCGAGGCCGCCATTGCCCAGGCCTGGGTGGTGCGCAAGCCCAGCGCCGACGGCCTCATCACCGCGCTGGAGTGCTTCGATGCCAAGGGCGAGCAAGTCGTCCAGCTTTTCGGCAAGCGCAAGCCGGGCATCCCGGAGCTCGAGCAATGGCGCGCGCTCATCGGCCGGGTGGAGGAGGCGCATCGCCTGGCTTGACGGTGGCGTGACAGACGCTTGGGATGGCGCGGGGATCTTCGTGCCGCGAATGAATCGGGCGCGCAGGATCCTCGGTTGGGCGGCGATCATGCTGCTGAGCGCGCAGGTCCCGGCCCAGCTGCAGGTGCAGGTGGTTGAGGCCGAGAGCGGGACCCCGGTGCCCTATGCGCATGTGCAGTACCGCGTGCTCTCCGAAGCACCATTGAAGCTGGCGGTGAGCGGGCCGGATGGGAGGTGCGCGCTGCCCATCAGCGTGGAGCAGGCACGGATGGGAGTGGCCATCGCGGTCTCCTTCGTGGGTTATGCCCCGGCGGCCGACACGCTTCGCGGCGTCAGCAGCATCATGTTCAAGCTGAAGCGTGACGCCACCCGGCTGCACGAGGTCGTGGTCACCGGGCAGTACGCGCCGAGCTCGGTGGAAGGCGCTGTTCAGAAGCTGCGCGTCATCGACAGCCAGCGCCTCCAGCGCATGGCCGCGCAGCACCTGGGCGATGCGCTGCGCGACCAGCTGAACCTGCGCCTCGCGCAGGACAACGTGCTCGGCTCATCGGTGAGCATGCAGGGCCTCGGCGGCGAGAACGTGAAGGTGCTCATCGATGGCGTTCCTGTTACCGGACGGCAGAACGGCAACGTGGACCTCTCGCAGATCGACCTCACCGGCATCGAGCGCATCGAGCTCGTGGAGGGGCCGCTCAGCGTGAACTATGGCACCAATGCGCTTGCCGGCACCATCAACCTCATCACACGGAAGAGCGGCCAGGCTCCGGCCACCCTGCGCGCATCGGCCTATGCGGAGCATATCGGGCGCTTGAACACCACGATCAGCGGTACCCGGCGATGGGGTCGCAGCGAAGTCGTTCTTGCAGGAGGCCGCAACCTCTTCCTCGGCTGGGACCCTGCCGGCAGCACGCTGCCCTCGTTGCGCGCCCAAGTGGCCGACACCAATCGCTTCCAGCAATGGAAGCCCCGCGAGCAGTTCTTCGCGCGCGCCAACTACCGCTGGACCACCGACCGTTGGAGCCTCGGGTGGAAAGGCGAGGGCCTGCACGACCGCATCATCGATCGGGGCCGTCCGCGCGCGCCGTATTTCGAGAGCGCCTTCGATGCCGCTTACCTCACCACGCGTTTGGACAATGCCCTCTTCGCCGAAGGCCGACTGGGGCTGGGCCGCAGGCTGAATGCCCTGGCCGCGCACAACCGCTACACGCGCACACGGAACACCTGGCTGCGTGACCTCACCACGCTCGGCGAGGAGCTGAGCCAGGCCAGCGGCGCGCAGGACACCACGCGCTTCACCCTCACCAACGTGCGCGCAGCCTTCAGCTCGGCCCGTGACAGCGCGCGGCTGCACTATGAGGCGGGCATCGACCTCAACCTGGAGACTGGCAGCGGCGACCGCATCGATGGCCGCCAAGGCATCGGCGATCATGCCGTCTTCGCCAGCGCCGAGTGGCGCCCGATGGAGTCGCTCACGCTGCGCCCCGGGGCGCGCCTCGCGTACAACACCCGCTACCGCGCCCCGCTGATCCCCTCGCTGAACGCGCGCTGGCGCATCACGGAGCGCTTCACGCTGCGCGCGGCATACGCCGAGGGCTTCCGCGCGCCTTCGCTCAAGGAGCTGCATCTGTACTTCGTGGATGTGAACCACGATATCACCGGCAATCCCGACCTGAAGGCCGAGCGATCGCGCAGCCTTTCATCCGGCATCAGTTACCGCCATGCCAAGGAGCGCGTGGTGTACACCAGCGAGCTGAACGCATTCCGCAACGAGGTGCGCGACCTGATCACGCTGGCCCAGCGCCAGGGCGCCAGCTTCACCTATGCGAACATCGGGCGCCTGCGCACCATGGGAGGCAGCTTGGGCGCCGGCTGGGACAATGGGCACTGGATGGTGAGCGTGGGCGCGGCGCTCACGCTGCGCGCCGACGACCTCGGGGGCGGCACGGATGGCTGGCAGAGCACGCCCGAGCTCCGCGGCTCCATCACCCGCCAATGGATGCGGCAGGGGTGGAGCGCCTCGCTCTTCTGGAAGCACCAGGGCGCGCAGCCCGGCTACAACGTGGGCCTCGATGGGGCGGTGCGGCGCGGGAGCATCGATGCCTTCCACCTGGCCGATGCCACGCTCACCAAACAGCTCCTCGGCAAGCGCCTCGCGGTCTCCGCCGGCTGCAAGGACCTCTTCGATGTGCGCAACCTGAACGCCACGCTCAGCAGCGGCGTGCACGATTCGGGTTCGGGCGCGGTACCCATGACCACGGGCCGCACCTTCTTCGTGCGCGTGGAACTCGAGTTGAAGCGAAAGGCATCATGAAGAAGAGCATCCCCCTGATCCTTCTGGTGTTCCTTGCATCGTGCATGAAGGAGGAGTTGCCCGCCCCGCGCGCCCCGCGCGGCGATGCGCGCAGCACCCAGCTCTGCATGGGGCCGGGCTATGCCAACCAGCTCTGGTTCGACCTGGGCAGCGGCGCGGTGGTGAGCACGAATCCGCGCGATGCGTGGGAGCTCGCCTTCGAGAGCGCGCCCGATGGTTGGCGCGTGCTGCTCAATGGCGCGCGGCTCATGTCCGTGTGGCCCCTTGGCTCGTCCGATATCACACAACCGCACGATACCGCCGGGCTCGGCGCGCAACGCCGCGTGGATGCCGCCAGCCTGCATCCCGACAGCCTGGCCTTCGGCGATTGGCGCCTGGGTGCGCGCGCGTTCATCGTGGACCTGGGCATCAGCGCCACCGGCGAGTTCCTGGGCCTGCGGAAGATCAAGCTCATCAGCGTGGATGCCTCATCCTATGTGGTGGAGCATGCCGCGCTCGACGGGAGCGGGTACCAGCAGGCCACCATCGCCAAGGATGCCCAGCGCGCCTTCACCTGCTGGAGCTTCAACGCCGGCGCGCAGCCCATCGAGCCGCCCACCGGCACTTGGGACCTCTGCTTCACGCAGTACACGCATCGCTTCGAGGCCTTCAGCCTCGACTACCTGGTGAATGGCGTGCTTTCGGCCGGCACCACGCGGGTGGCGCGCATCACCGGACGCGATTTCGCCGGTATCACCGCGTCGGATACGCTCACCTTTCCCTTCCGCGCCGAGCGCAACGCCATCGGCTACGATTGGAAGTCCTATTCCTTCGAGACCAGCTCGTACAGCATCGTGCCCGGCCTTGCCTTCATCGTGAAGGATGCCGGGGGCTATCTCTACAAGCTCCGCTTCGTGGAGTTCTATGGGCCGCAGGGCCAGACAGGCTGCCCGCTCTTCGA
Source organism: uncultured Chryseobacterium sp. (assembly GCA_964548485.1). GTDB lineage: Bacteria > Bacteroidota > Bacteroidia > Flavobacteriales_F > PHOS-HE28 > PHOS-HE28. The sequence continues at coordinate 5,545 of CAZJTB010000028.1, forward strand.
GACGGTTCCGCTCTGAGCCTACATGTCCATGTCGCCGCCGGTTGAGCCCGGTTCTTGGCGCTGGTTCTGACGCCTGCGGAAGATGGAGGTGTTCTGCTCGCCGAACTTCCACGTCAGCGTGAAGCGCACGAAGCGCATCTCGCGGCGGCGGAAGCTCTCCTGGTAGAGCCGGTCGGTGTCGATGATGTTGCCCCAGCGGCGCGTGAAGAAGACATCGTTCACCGCCAGCACGCCCGTCAGCTTCTTCGTCAAGTCGTGTGAGAGGGAGAGGTCCAGGCCGTACTGCGGCAGGCTCAGGCCCTGCGCCTGGATGCGGCGGCCTTCGTACTCGCCGTTCACCTGCGCGCTCCAGTCCTTGGTGAAGCGCCATGCGACCAAGGCCTTCGCGTTCCAGTTGAAGCCCTGGTTGCGCGCGCCCGAGAGCGCGCTGGTGAGGGCCACATCGGTGTATTGCACCGTGCCGCTCAGGGTCACCTGCAGGCCCTGCGTGGGCTCCACCTTCACGATGTTCTCCCAGCCGCCGCTCATGCTGTAGCTGCCATTCACGAAGGTGTTCAGCAGCAATATGGTGTCCGATGGCAGCGGTGTGGCGAAGCTGGTGATCACGTCCTCGGTGTAGCGGCCGAACACGCTGGTAAGCCAAGTGGCTTTGCCCTTCATGAAGGGCAGCAGGTGGTTCACCTCGGCCAGGGTGCTCAGCTCGGGGGCGAGCGCCGGGTTGCCGATGCGCACGTTGCGGCTATCGGCATTCATGATGAAGGGCATGATCTGCCAGAAGTTGGGCCGGCTGATCTTGCGCGAGAGGTTCACCTGCACCTCGCGCATGCTGCCCTCCCACTTGCGCGAGAGGTAGATGGCCGGGAAGAGCGCCTTGGCGAGGTTGTCCGTGCCTTCGGGGTACTTGTAGCTGTAGGTGATGTCCTTGTTGCGCACGCGGGTCTCGAACCAGGTCTGCTCGAAGCGGAAGCCGGCCTGCAGGCTCCAGCGCTGGTTGAGCCGGTGCTGCCAGTTGGCGTAGGCGGCATTGATGATGTCCGTGATGCCGTAGTCGTTGGTGAGGCTCGTGTCGAGCACGCTGGTGCCCACCAGCGGCGAGGTCACGAACACGTCGAGGTAGGTGTTGTCGAGCTTCCAGTTGCCCTTGATGCCGTATTCGAGCTTGTCGTTCTCGCCCAAGGGCTCGGTGAAGTCAGCCTGCAGCGTGAGCTGGTCGTAGGTGCTCCCGCCGATGTTGTCCTGCAGGCGCGGGCTGAAGGGGAGCTGGGCGCCATCGGTGCCGAAGCTGTACTGGTCGAAATCGGCGCGGCTGTCGCGCCGCCAGGTGTTGTAGGTGAGGTCGGCGTTCCATTCGCGGCCCTCCTTGGGCGACTTGCGGCGGAAGCCCACCTGGGTGGTGGCGCTCAGCGTCTCCGAATCGGCTGCGTTGCGCTGGCTCGCGGTGGAGAGCAGCTCGCGGCCCGGCCCGAGGATCCTCGCGTCGAGCAGGTCTTCATTCACGTGGTTGTGCAGCCTGAATGCCTGCGAGAAGGTGATGAGGTTCCGGTTGGTCACCTGCCATTCCGCCCCGAAGCGCCCGCCGGCCATGGTGCGCGAGCCGGTTGACCGGGCGTCCTGCCGGAAGTAGCCCGAGGCTGCGCCGGCGCTGAGCTCGGTGCGGTCGGTGAGCCCGTCGGTGATGTTGGCGCTGGTGTTGAAATTGCCGCTGAAGTTGAACGACCAGCGGCCCTCCTTCATGTTCAGGTTGCCGCTCAGCTGGTAGCGGTCGTTGGTGCCCGCCCCGGCCTGCACCTGCCCGCTGTAGCCGGGCTTCGTGTTCTTCTTCAGCACCACGTTGATGATGCCGCCCGTGGCATTGGCATCGAAGGCCACCGAGGGATTGGTGATCACCTCCACGCGCTCGATGTCCTCGGCGGGCAGCTGCTCCAGGGTCATCGCGCTGGGGCGGCCATCGATCAGCAGTTGCGGCCTTGCTCCGCGCATCTCCACGTTGCCGTCGAGGTCAACGCTGAGGCCGGGCACGTTCTTCATCACATCCACGCCGGTGCCGCCCTGCGTGCTCAGGTCCTTCTCCACATTGAACACGCGGCGATCCACCTGCATGATCATGGTGGCGCGCTCGCCCACCACCTCCACCTCCTTGAGCAGCTCGGCATCGGGTGCCAGGGTGATGTTGCCCAGGTCGAGCTCCATGCGCTCGCGCGTGAGCTGCGCCTGCTTCTCGAAGGGCTTGAAGCCGATGAAGCTGATGGTGACCTTCAAGGGCGGGCCCACGGGCAGCTTCTCCACGTTGAATTCGCCCTTGGCGTTGGTGATGCCGCCGCCCACAAGGCTGTCCTTGAAGGCGGTGCGGATGGCCACCGTGGTGAACTCGGCGCCCTTGCCCGTGCCGCCATCGATCACGCGCCCATAGATGCGCCCGATGGCGGGCCCGCCACCGGGGCGCCCGCCATTCAGGGGGCGCTGGGCCGCTGCTGCGATCGCCAGCAGGACGAGCGCGATGGTGAGGGGTGAACGCATGGCGGGCGAAGCTAGGGCGGCAGGCTCGGGCGCAACGGGGCAGAGACACCGGTGGGCGAGCGGTGGTTTGGTCCCGATCACAGCTTTTGTGAAAGAAGAGAGGCCCTGCGCGAGCAGGGCCTCTGGTCATTCGGAAGGGAAACGAGCCTAGTACTCGTCATTGCGCGAGCCGCGGTCGCTGCGGTACCCGCCGCGATCGCCACCGCGGTCGCCGCCGCGGTCGCTGCGATAACCTCCGCGGTCGCCGCCACGGTCGCCGCCACGGCCGCCGCCGTAGCCGCCGCCGAAGCCGCCGCGATCGCCACCCTCGGTGCGGGGGCGTGCCTCGTTCACCACGAGGTCGCGGCCATGGAAGTTCTTGCCGTTGGTGCCTTCGATGGCCGTGCGACCGGCGCTGTCATCGGCCATTTCCACGAAGCCGAAGCCCCGGCTGCGGTTGGTGGCCCGATCCATGATGATCTTGGCCGAGGTGACCTCCCCGTATTGTTCGAAGAGTTCACGGAGTTCCTGGTCCCTCACAGTGTAAGGCACGTTGGCGACGTAAATGTTCATGAGTTCTACTGACTGGGTTTAGTTCGTGTTCGCCTGTGCCGTGGAGGTCTCGCCAAAGAACGCCCCGGCCGTTGGGCGGGGCGAATGTAGGCCGATTTCGCTGAAGCGCAAGGATTCCGGAGGGCGCTGGTGGCGGCCGGTGCCATGCTCCCTGGCTGCCGGTTTCGGCGCGGGCTGCCAATCCGGCCGGTCATTCCGCCCGGCCTTCACCTTCCTTAACAACGCAGGCATAGAACCAAGACCTGGCGGCAGCGTTCTCTATACGGCACGGTAACTGCCGCGCCGCAAGCGCCATGAACATCCAAGACCCCGAGACCAACGTGCTGCGCACCATGCTGGTGGATGCCCCGCCCGCAGCGGTGTGGAAGGCCCTGATCGATCCCAACCTGGCGCGGCTCTACATGGGCGCCACCCCGTGCTGCGAGCTCAAGCGCGGACAGACCATGCAGTGGTTCGTGCGCGAGGAGAGCGGCGACCGCACGCTGGTGGCCAAAGGCACGGTGATGGCCGTGGTGCCCGCCGAGCGGCTCCGCTACACCTACTACGCGCTGGCCAGCAAGCTGCCCGATGAGCCCGCCAGCCATACCACCGTCGATTTCCACCTCATCGCCGATGGCGACGACCGCACGCGCGTGGAGTTCTGGCAGGGCGATTTCGCCGGCCTGCCCGATGCGGAGCGCCGCGCCCGCGAGGCAGGTCGCATCTGGGTGGAGCACCTGGTGGGCTTGAAGCGCGTGGCCGAGGAGATCTGGGAGGCGAAGGCCGCTTAGTGTTTCAGCCCGCTTAGAAGGAGGCGATCCATCCTGTTCATGCTCGCCGCATGGCGCGTGATGCGCCGGATTCAAGAATGATTCAAGGCGCGCTGTGGCCCAGCAGTGGCTCGGGCACCATGCGATTGTGAAGCAGCGCGTCGGCGTGCTGCTGCATGTAGGCTCTCAGGACCCGCTCCATGCGCGCGGCCTCCCCGGGTTCCGCTGCGGTGAGGTCGTTGCTGAACAACGTGTCTGTCTGGTAATCGAAGAGGCCCTTGGCGCGCATGCCGTCGAACAGGAGCATGCGGTCGCCCTCGATGATCTTGAACACACCGCCCAGGTGGATGATCGCGCGTCCCGGCCGATCGTTCCGGAAGAGGCTGCGGCCGAAGGCGCCCACGCGCCCTTCATAACCCACCAGGTCGAGCACGGAGGGCAGGATGTCGAGCTGCTGCGCCACGGTGCTGTCCGTGCCGCTCAGGCTTCCATCGGGCGTGAAGAAGAGGATGGGGATGGCGAAGCGGCCTGCCGGATTCATGTACCAGGCCGGATGGTCGTTGTACTTGAAGGTGTGGTCGGCCGTGATCACGAACACGGTGTTGCGGTACCAGGGCTCCTGCTGCGCGCGCTCGAAGAAGCGTCGCAGGGCCCAGTCGGCATAGCCGAGGCTCTCGTGGATCTCCTGATCGCCCTTCGGGAACCGGCCCTTGTAGCGCGGCGGCACGGGGAAGGGGTCGTGCGTGGTGAGGGTGAACACCGCAGCGCAGAACGGCTCGGGCATGGCGCTCATGGAACCGGCGGCGTACTGCAGGAACTCCTCGTCGTAGATGCCCCAATGCCCGTCGTAGAAACGGTCGTCGCCGAATTCATCCTTCCCGAAGTACGCGTCGAATCCGCAGGCCTTGCTGAACGAATCGAACTTGAATTCGCCGTTGAGGCCGCCGTGCATGTAGGCGGTGGAGTAGCCCAGCTCCTTCAGCCTCGTGCCCAGGCCCTCCACCCGGTTCGCCGCATACGGCGTGTTCATGAAGGCCTCGTCGGTGAAGGAGGGGATGCCCGCCAGCACCGCGCAATTGCCCTTCGGGCTGCCCTCGGAGTTCGCGAAGGCATTGGTGAACACCAGCGCGTGGCCGCACAGCGAATCGAGGAAGGGCATGTAGGCGGCCTCGCCGCTGATGGCCGAGAGGTATTCGCGCCCCAGGCTCTCCACCATGATGATCACGACGTTCATGCGCCGGTCGCCCGCCTCGCGGCCGAGGTCGTAGGCGAGCGGCGCCAGGTGCTCCGCCTCGGCCGCGGGCATGTAGGCGCGCGCCGGCAGCGCGGGCTGGCTGAGCGAGTAGCCGAAGGTGAAGGCCGAGTTGGTGACCAAAGGCGCCAGGGCCACATCCACATGGTCGGCCGCATGCACGGGCGAGAGCCCCTGGTACTGCCACCCGCCGCGCCCCACCAGGAAGAGCGCTCCAAGCGCGGGAAGGCTAACGGCCAGCTGCCGCGCCCATGTGCCACGGCCGTGGTCGACGGGTGGGCGCACCCGCCGCCAGCCTACCACGAGCATGATGGTGGCGAGCACGAAGGCCAGGGTGGCCCACCAGTAGCGCACCACGGATACCGGCAGCTCGCGCAGTCCCGCATCGGCCATGCCCAGCACATCGCGGGTGACGCGCTTGCCCGTGAACCCATACAGGGGCAGGTCGATGCAGCAGATGAAGAGCACCGCTCCGTTGATGAGCACGAACAGCACCAGGAGGAGGCGCGCGTGCCAGGGAGCGGCGCGCCACGGGAAGGGGAGCAGGCTGAGCAGGATGAGCGGGGCGTTGGCCACCACGATGGACATGGCATCGAAGCGCGCGCCGTGCAGGAGCACCGAGCCGCCCTCGGCGGCCGATAGCGCGGGGAAAGCGGCATGATGGACCAGGAGGAAGAGCAGCCTCACCAGCGTGAGCAGGAGCAGCACCACCCCCAGGCGCATGAGCAAGGCGCGCAGGTGATCCATACGTCACCGCAATGTTACGCCGCCGCTTCAGGCGCCCGGTCCGGGTCAATGGCCCAAGGCCTCGCGGTAGGCTTCGATGAAGCCTCGCGCGCACGCGGCCCACGAGAAGCGCGCGGCCTGCTGTCGCGCGCGCACGGCACCGGCATCGCCTTGGGCCTTCCATGTGGCGAGGCCATTGCGCAGGGTGGCTGCCATGCCTTCGGGCGTGCGGTCGTCGAAGTAGCTGGCGGCCTCCCCGCCGATCTCCGGCAAGCTGGTGCTGCGGCTCGCGAAGACGGGCTTGCCCAGAGCCATGGCCTCGGCCACCGGCAGCCCGAAGCCTTCGGCCAGCGAGGGGAAGAGCAAGGCTTCGCAATGCGCGTACAGCGTATCGCGCGTGGCATCATCCACCGGCCCAAGCAGGCGAATGCGGTTCGCCCAGGGCAGCGCGGAGGCCTCCCGCCGAAGGTGCTCGCCATAGGCTGTTCGGTCCTGTCCGGCAATCACCAGGTCGTGCTCCGGGAAATGCGCCATCACGGGCAGCAGCTGATGGATGCACTTCTTCTCCTTGAGCACGCCCACCGACAGGAAGAAGGGACGGCCGCCCACGCCTGCAGGCAGGGGCGCACGTCCGGGTTCAGGCACGCGAACACCGTTGTGGATCACGCGCACCGCGCGGCCTCGGAGGTCCGCATGCTGCTCCAGCTGCTCCCGGGTGCTGTGCGAGATGGCGGTGATCACCGTGGCGCGATCCAGGTCGCGCTGCAG
>CAZJTB010000029.1:0-2020 GCA_964548485.1 uncultured Chryseobacterium sp.
CGTGGGCCATCCCGCCCTCAGCGACGATGACAACACGCTGGTCTTCGCCACCAATGCACCGTACCCCGGCCACAAGGGCGGCAAGGACCTTTACATGGTGAAGCTCGACAAGGACGGCCTGCCCACCGGCAGCCCCGCGAACCTCGGCGCCGAGGTCAACACGCCGAAGGATGAGATGTTCCCCTTCCTGCGCTTCGACGGCAGCCTGTACTTCTCCTCGAACGGCCATCAAGGAATGGGCGGCATGGATATCTATAAGGCCGAGAAGATGGGCGAGGGCAAGTGGGGTCAGGTGGAGAACCTGAAGGCCCCCTTGAACAGCGCTGCCGATGAGGTTGGGATCTGCTTCGATGGCGAGCACGACCGCGGCTTCTTCACCAGCAACCGGGCGGGCGGCAAGGGCCAGCACGACATCTGGCGCTTCCACATGCCCAACCTCGAGTTCGCGCTGCAAGGCAATGCCTACGACAAGGTCACGGGCATGCCGCTGGTGGGCGCCAAGATCTCCGTGGTGGGCACCAATGGCAGCAACTTCAGCGCGCTCACCGACGAGAATGGCGGGTTCGCCTTCGTGGAGAGCGGCAAGGACCGCTACATCAAGGAGAACACTAGCTACAGCATTCTCGCCGAGAAGGAGGGCTATCTGGTGGTTAAGGACCAGATCACCACCGTGGGCCTCACCGAGAGCACCACCTTCGTGAAGGAGTACTTCCTGGAGCCGGTGGTCAACCGCGCCATCCAGCTGCCGCAGATCCTCTACGATGTGGACCAGTTCTTCCTGCGGCCCGAGGCCAAGGACAGCCTGGAGACCCTGCTCACCACCCTGGTGGACAACCCCAACATCGTGATCGAGCTGCGCTCGCATACCGACGCCCGCCCCACCCGCAAGTACAAGGGCGGCAACAAGGAGCTGAGCCAGCTGCGCGCGCAGAGCTGCGTGAACTATCTGATTGAGAAGGGCATCGCCGCCGACCGCATGGTGCCCATCGGCATGGGTCCCGATGAGCCGGTGATCCCGATGGATGTGATCAAGAAGATGGCCACGCGCGAGGAGCAGGAAGCCGCGCACCAGAAGAACCGGCGCACGGACTTCAAGGTGCTGCGCACCGATTACGCCCCCAAGGAGAATTAGCGATGAACCCATAGGAAGGGCATCCCGATGCGTCGGGATGCCCTTCTTCATTCAGCCATGAGCACCAGCCGATACGAGCAGCGGGGCGTGAGCGCCGGCAAGGAGGATGTGCACAAGGCCATCGCGGGCCTGGACAAGGGCCTTTTCCCCCGGGCCTTCTGCAAGATCGTGGAGGACCATATTTCCGGCAGCCCGGAGCACTGCATCGTGATGCATGCGGACGGCGCCGGAACGAAGAGCTCGCTGGCCTACGCGTACTGGAAGGAGACTGGCGACATCACCGTCTGGCATGGCATCGCGCAGGACGCCATCGTGATGAACCTCGACGACCTTCTGTGCGTGGGCGCCACCGATGACATCCTGCTCAGCAGCACCATCGGCCGCAACAAGCGGCTCATCCCCGGCGAGGTCGTGAGCGCGCTGATCGAGGGCACCGAGCGCTTCCTGGAGGAGATGCGCGCGCTGGGCATCGGCATCCGGAGCACCGGTGGGGAGACCGCCGATGTGGGCGACCTGGTCCGCACGGTGATCGTGGACAGCACCGTGGTATGCCGCATGAAGCGCAGCGAGGTGATCGACAATGCACGGATCCAGGCGGGCGATGCCATCGTGGGCCTCGCCAGCGATGGCCAGGCCAGCTACGAGCGCTTCTACAACGCCGGCATGGGCAGCAATGGCCTCACCAGCGCACGGCATGATGTGTTCGCGAAAGAACTGGCAGGCAAGTATCCGGAGACGTATGACCCGGGCACCCCGGAAGGGCTCGTTTACAGCGGGCAGGCAAGCCTCACCGACCCCCTCGAAGGCACACCGCTCGACCTGGGCCGGGCGGTGCTCTCGCCCACGCGCACCTATGCGCCGGTGGTGAAGCGGGTGCTCGGGGCCATG
>CAZJTB010000029.1:2058-9415 GCA_964548485.1 uncultured Chryseobacterium sp.
GACGAAGGTGCTGCACTTCATCGAGGGCCTGCGCGTGATCAAGGACAACCTGTTCCCCACGCCGCCGCTCTTCGCCGCCATCCAGCGCATGAGCGGCACCGCATGGAAGGAGATGTACAAGGTCTTCAACATGGGCCACCGGCTGGAGTTCTACGTGCCCGAGGCCCGCGCCCAGGAGATCATCGCCATCTCGCGCTCCTTCGGGATCGAAGCACGCGTGATCGGTCGTGTTGAAGCAGCCTCCACCAAGGAGGTCGTGCTCACCAGCACGCATGGGACATTCACTTATCCATAGCCTCAAGGTCACGTAGCGTCGTTGCGCCGTCGCGGTTCAAATCACCATGTCAGACCTCCTCTCCAAGCTCTCGGCCCTGCACGACCGCCGCACCGAGATCGGCAAGCAGCTCGCCGACCCATCCGTGATCTCCGACCAGAAGCGGTTCATCGAGCTGAACAGAAGCTATCGCGACCTCGAGCCCATCGAGCAGGCCTTCATCCGCTTCAAGAAGCTGCACGACGACCTGGCCGGGGCGGAGGAGATCCTGCGCACGGAAAGGGATCAGGAGATGCTTGAGATGGCGCGTGCCGAGCGCGACGATAGCCGATCGGCCATCGCGGCCATGGAGGAGGAGGTGCGCATGATGCTGGTTCCGAAGGACCCGAATGATGCGCGCAACTGCATCGTGGAGATCCGCGCGGGCACCGGTGGTGACGAGGCCAGCCTCTTCGCCGGCGACCTGTTCCGCATGTACAGCCGCTACATCGAGGGCCGCGGCTGGAAGATCGAGGTCGCGGACGTGAGCGAGGGCACCGTGGGCGGCTACAAGGAGGTCATCTTCAACGTGATCGGCGAGGGCGCCTATGGCACGCTGAAGTTCGAGGCGGGGGTGCACCGCGTGCAGCGTGTGCCCGCCACTGAGGCACAAGGGCGCATCCACACCAGCGCGGCCACCGTGAACGTGCTGCCCGAGGCCGAGGAGGCCGATGTGGAGCTGAAGGAGAGCGACGTGAAGATGGAGACCGCGCGCAGCGGCGGAGCCGGCGGCCAGAACGTGAACAAGGTGGAGACCAAGGTGCGGCTCACGCACATCCCCACCGGCACCGTGGTGATGTGCCAGACCGAGCGCAGCCAGCTGGGCAACCGGATGAAGGCCATGCAGATGCTGCGCACCAAGCTCTACGAGGAGCAGGTGCTCAAGCGCGAGGCCGAGGTGGCCGCCCAGCGCAAGAGCCAGGTGAGCAGCGGCGACCGCAGTGCCAAGATCCGCACCTACAACTTCCCGCAGAGCCGCGTCACCGACCACCGCATCGAGCTCACCGTGCACAACCTGCCGCAGGTGCTCAACGGCGACCTGCAGGATGTGATCGACGCGCTGCAGCTGGCCGAGCGCACCGAGAAGCTGCAGGCCGAGGCCGGTATCTGATCCCCGACTGATCTTCGCCCCCGATGACCCGCACCGCGCTCGTGGACCTGATTCGCCGGAAGAGGAGCCTGCTCTGCGTGGGGCTCGATACCGAGGAGAATCTGGTGCCCGAGCATTTCCGCAGCGAGAGCCATCCCGTGCGCGCGTTCAACGAGGCCATCGTGGAGGTGACCCACGACCTGGCCGTGGCCTACAAGCTCAACCTCGCCTTCTATGAGGCGCTGGGCGACCAGGGCTGGCTCGACCTCGAGGCCACAATCGCCTACATCCGGTCGCGCGGCGAAGCGCTCATCATCGCTGATGCCAAACGCGGTGATATCGGGAACACCGCGCGCAAGTACGCCGAGGCTTTCTTCGACCGCCTGGATGTGGATGCGGTGACCCTTTCACCCTACATGGGCCGCGACAGCATCGAGCCCTTCCTAGGCCGCCAAGGCAAGTGGGCCATCGTGCTGGGCGTCACCAGCAATCCCGGAGCACAGGACTTCCAGCTGATGAAGGATGCGGATGGCGCGCCGCTCTTCGAGGCCGTGATCGGGAAGTGCGCCCAATGGGGCGGGCCCGATGAGCTCATGTTCGTGACCGGTGCCACGCGCCCTGAGCTGCTGCAGCGGGCGCGGCAACTCGCCCCGGACCACTTCTTCCTGGTGCCCGGCGTGGGCGCGCAGGGCGGTGACCTCAGGGCCGTGATGGATGCGGGACTCAACACGGATTGCGGCCTCCTCATCAACAGCAGCAGGGGGGTGCTCCAGGCCGGATCCGGGGCCGAGGCGGTGCCCAAGGCCCGACGCGCGGCCATGCACCTTCAGGGGGCCATGGAGGCCGCACTTGCCTCGCGTGGGCTGGTTTGAGCACCCGCTGGGGTGCCGGTTATCTTCACGGGCATGGTCCCTTCGCCGGATCCGTCGCCGCTCCTGCTCGACCCCGCCTTCCCGTACGGCGAGGACCTGCTCCAGTTCATCTGGGAAAGGCAGCTCTTCGACCGGCATGCGCTGCGCACCACCGATGGCCGCGCGGTGGAGGTGGTGAGGCCGGGACGCATCCAGCGCAATAGCGGGCCGGACCTCACGGATGCGCAAGTGAGGATCGATGGCCAGCTCTGGGCGGGAACGGTGGAGGTGCACCTGCGGGCGTCGGAATGGGAGCAGCACGGCCATCAGCACGACCCCGCGTACGAGAGCGTGATCCTGCATGCCGTCTATGAGCATGATGCCGACGCGCGCACGCGTTCGGGCAGGATCCTGCCTGTCGTGGAACTGCTCCCGCGCGTCTCAGTCGAGAGCATCGCGCTGTACCGTTCGCTGATGCGGGAGCGCTCGTCGGTGCCCTGCGCCAGGCACCTGTCACGCGTCGATGGCGCGCGCATCGGCGCCTGGCTGGACCGTGTGCTCGTGGAGCGGCTTGAGCGCAAGACGGAGGCCGTGGTGCGGCTGGTGCGGGAGTCGCAATACGATGCGGAGGAGGCGCTCTACCACCTGCTGGCGCGGGGCTTCGGCATGAAGGTGAACGAGGAGCCCTTCGGCATGCTGGCGCACGCACTGCCGCTGCAGGTGCTGCTGAAGCACCGCCACGATCCCTTCCGCGTGGAGGCGCTGCTCTTCGGCCAGGCCGGCCTGCTGCATGTCGATTTCGTGGATGACTACCCGCGGAGCCTGCAAGCCGAGCACCGCCAGCTCGCCGCCCTGCACAACCTGAAGCCGGCGCCGATGGCTGCGTGGAAGTTCGGCCGCATGCGCCCCGCCAACCTGCCCACCCTGCGCATCGCCCAGTTCGCACAGCTCGTCGCCTCCAGCGGCGATCAGCTATCCCACCTGTTGGGCACGGACGATCCCGATGCGCTCCGTCAGCGCCTGGCCGCCGCCGCATCGGCCTATTGGAGCACCCACCATGTATTCGACCGGGAAAGCCCGCCGGGCGAGAAGCGCCTCGGACGCGCCGCAGCCGATCACTTGATCATCAATGCCGTGGTGCCCGGGCTCTTCGCCTTCGCCATGCTTACCGGCCGCGAGCAGTACCGAAATCGGGCACTTGCCCTGCTGGAAGCCTTGCCCGCCGAGCGCAATGCGGTGCTGCGCGAATGGGAGGAGCTGGGCGTGCGGGCTGGATCGGCCGCCCGGGGCCAGGCCTTGATTGAGCAGCGCAACGCGTATTGCAGCCAGCGGCGCTGCTTACTTTGCGGCATCGGCAACCAACTCCTGGGGTCAACCGTCAAATGACCGGCTCATGCAGGAGCCGCTGGCATCCATGATCGCGAGCATCAAGACCCGGTTCGAACGGCAGGCCTTCGGGGTCTGCCAATGGTGGGCGGAGAAGCTCAACGTGAAGACCGAGCAGGTGCGGCTGAGCTTCATCTACCTCAGCTTCATCACGGCCGGCGCCCACCTGGTGGTGTACCTCGTGATGGCCTTCGTGCTGCACCATAAGGAGCGCATCAAGCAACCCTTCCGGCGGCGGCGCACGGTTTGGGAGATTGAGTGAGCACCAACGAAGAAGCCCCGCCATCAGCGGGGCTTCTTCGTTGGCAAGGGGTGTCCTGCTCAGAGGCCCAGCTGGCCCTTGAAGCTGCGGAACTCCAGGTCCTTCATGGCCTTCTCCCGCATGCCGGCATCCTTCTGAACGGCTTGCGCCAGGTTGTTGCGCACCATATCGCCGTTGTTCTGGCGGGCGCCAATCACGGCCATCAGGTAGTGCCCAACCGCGGTGCTCTTGTCCGGAGCGCCCTCGAGGATGCGCTGCGCACCAGCGGCATCGCCTCCCAGCAGCTTCGCCAGTGCGGCATTCACGCTGTTGGTGCCGCCCATGTTGCTACTGGCGCTGCCGTAATCGCCATTCTGAATGTTGATGATGCCCATGTTGTACTTCACCTCGGGGCCGGCAGCGGTGGCCTTCTGGTAAAGGCTCATGGCCTTCTTGCGGTCGCCTTTGAGGCGAGCCACCACGCCCAGGTTGTTGGTGCTGATCGGGTTGTCCCGGATGGTGTTGGCCTTCTGGAACTCCGCTTCGGCATCGGCCAGCTTGTTCTGCATGTACAGCACATAGCCCGCGTTGTTCGGCCCGCGGTAGTCGTTGGGGAAGAGGCGGCTGGCCTCACGGTAGATGCGCAGCTGCTCGTTCAGGTCGGTGGTGAGGGTGGCGCTGAACAGCAGCTCCTCCACATTCAGCTGGTCGGGCGCGGTCTGGCTCAGGCTGCGGAGCTGCTCATCGGACTTGCCCACGCGATCGAAGTTCAGGCGCATCTCGCTGCGGCGCAGCTGGGGCAGGATGTGCTCGGCAATCTCCTTATAGGTGGCCGCCATGTTGCGGATCTCCTGTTCGCGCTTGGTGAGGTCGGGGTACATCTCCAGCACGCGCAGCACCAGCTCCTTGTCGGGAACGGTGGTGCTGGCCTGCATGGCGCGCTTGAAGCCTTCCCAGTCCTCGCCGCGCGGGTTCAGGGCGAAGAAGGCCTCGGCCTTGGCGGCGTCGATCTTGTTGCGGAGCAGCTCGCCCTTGGCCCAGGCCATGGCGCTCTTGGCGCGGTCGCTGGCCAGGTTCTCGTTCTTGCTCAGCTCGCCCTCGGGGCTGGCCCAGGCGTCGATGGTCATGCCTTTGATCTGGATCGCGGGATCCTTCAGGCTGGCTTTGATGAAGGCGGCCAGGGCCTTCACGTCGGCATCGCTCACCTCGCCGGGGCGCACCACGCTGCTGTTCACGAGGTAATTGATGGTGGCGTCCTGCGTGTGGCTGGTTACGCGCTGGAAGGCATCCTTGCCCAGCAGCACTTTGTCGTCGCTTTGGAGCAGGTAGGGCGTGGTGATCACGCCATCGGCCAGCTTGAAGGGGTCGAAGGGCATTTCCTTGCTGCCCTGCTTGCCCAGCAGCTTCACCACCAGCTCGCTCTGGTTGGCCATGGCCTGCGTGTAAGCCACCTTGCCGCTGTAGCTGAAGCTCTTGCCGCTCTCGTAGGGAATCACGGTATAGTTGCCCACGGCCTTATCGCCCTGGAAGCCCACCATTTTGTACGGGGTCTCGCCGCCTGGATAGGTGAGGGTGGGGGTCACTTCCACCCGTGCCTTTCGGTAGAAGTACTTGCCCGGGAAGCTCCCGTTGATGCTGATGGCCACCGAATCGCCTTGCACGATCAGCGGGCTGGGTTCAACGGTGTATTTGATGCTCTCGGCATACTTCTTCATTTTGCCCAAGCCGCCGCAGCCGGTGAGGAGGATGGCGGTGGCAGCGACGAGCGAAAGGCCTTTCAATTGGCGCTTTTCCATTGCGGATGGCGGGTTGGTGAATTCGGGCGCAAGTATAAACACCGCTTTCTGAGGAACCCCGCGCCGCTAGCCCCGATTTCTCCACATAGAACCGTGCGCTTCAGAGCGTTGCGATGCGGTGGCCCATGGGCGCTTCTTCGCCGATGAGGTGCACCAGCCGGTCGAAGGCGGTGGCGTCGCGCATCAAATCGGCCTGCCCCAGGTCGATGATGAGGGCACGGGTGGCCGTGGTCTTCATCAAATGGTCCATGTACCGTTCCTGCAGGCGTATGAGGTATTCGGCCCCGATCTGCTGCTCGTAGCCGCGTCCCCGCTGGCGGATGCGCGCGCGCACCCGATCGATGCCCAGGTGCAGGTAAACGATGAGCTGCGGCTGGGGCAGGTCGGCGTACATGATCTGGTACAGGTCGCGGAAAAGGGCATGCTCATCGGGCGGCAGGGTGGCGCTGGCGAACACCAGTGATTTGCCGATGCTGTAGTCGGCCACCGTGATCGGGCTGAACAGGTCCTGCTCGGTGACGCGCTTGAGCTGGTGGTAGCGCTGGGCCAGGAAGCTCAGCTCCACGCTGAAGGCGTAGCGCTCCGGTTCCTGGTAGAAGCGCGGCAGGAAAGGGTTATCGTCGAATTCCTCCAGTACCAGGCGGCCTCGCCACAGTTCGGCGAGCCGGCGTGCCAGGGTGGTCTTGCCGGCGCCGATGAGCCCCTCGATGGCGATGTAGGAATACCGCATGCGTTTGACGGCCGTGAAGGAACCGCAAAGGCGCGAGGCGGCAAAGCAAAGCGCCTAACGCGCCGCGGCCGCATGAAGCTCGTGCAGCAGGTGCAGCACGGTCTTCTTCAACACCGGGTGCATCCAATCCGGAGCAATGTCGGCCGCCGGCTCCAAGACGAAGGCACGCTCGTGCATGCGCGGATGCGGCACCTGCAGGCAGGGCGTGTCCATCACGCGATCGCCGATGAGCAGGATGTCGATATCGATGACGCGCGCCGCATTGCGCCGTTCCGGATCGCGCGTGCGGCCCAGCTTAGCTTCAATGCCCAGGAGCACGGCCATCAGCGCCTCCGGCTCAAGGTGGGTTTCCAGCAGCAACGCCCGGTTCAGGAAGAGCCGCTCGTCCGTGAAGCCCCAGGGCTCGGTCCAATGGTCGCGGCTGCGCGCCACGATCCGGCCAGCGCGCGCCGCGATCAGCGCCTCGGCGTGCGCGAGCTTGAGCCTGGGGTCGCCCATGTTGCCGCCCAGTAGCAGCAGGTCCGTTTCGGGTTCAGCCATCGGTTGCGCGCATGCGCTGCTGGCGCAGGCGCGGGCCAAAGCTATCCGGCCTCCCATCCGGCGGTTGCCCCGCTCATGTAGTGGCGTCCTTGGCCTGCGCCGCATGCGCCTAGTTTCGTCGGCGCAAAACCCTGACCCCACTTTCCCATGAGACAGTTCTTCAAGTTCATGTTCGCCTCCATGCTCGGCACCTTGGTGATCGGCGTGGTGCTGCTGGTGCTCTTCTTCGGCATGCTCGCCGCCATCGGCGCCGGCCTCGGCTCCAAAGGCAAGCCCGCCAAGATCAAGGACGGCACCGTGCTCCAGCTCACCTTCGACGCGCCCATTGGCGACCGCGGCTCCAACGAGGACATGGATTTCGACTTCGGGCCATTCCAAGGCGAGAAGAAGATGGGCCTGAACCAGGTGCT
>CAZJTB010000029.1:9467-12057 GCA_964548485.1 uncultured Chryseobacterium sp.
GAGCGAGGTGAACGGAGGCTTCGCCAGCCTGCGCGAGATCCGCAAGAAGATGATCGAGTTCAAGCAGGAGAGCGGCAAGCCCATCGTGGCGTGGGCCGAGTACTATTCGCAGGCTAGCTATTTCCTGGCCACCGCTGCGGACCAGATCTACCTGCAGCCCAAAGGCATGGTCGATTACCGCGGCTTGATGAGCGAGTACATGTTCCTGAAAGGCCTCTTCCAGAAGCTCGACATCGACATGCAGTTCATCCGCGGCAGCAACAACAAGTTCAAGAGCTTCGGCGAGGTGTACACCGAGGACAAGATGAGCCCCGCCAACCGCGCGCAGATCGAGCTGATCCTGCGCGGCCTTTGGGCTGATCATCGCGCGGCCGTGAGCAGCAAGACCGGGCTCGCAGAGGCCGAACTGGATACCATCGCCAACACGCTCGCCGCGCGCAACGACGAGACCGCCCGCGACCTGAAGCTGGTTGATGCGCTCATGTACCGCGATGAAGTGCTCGCCGACCTGAAGGAGCGCATGAGCCTCGACAAAGACAAGGAGATCGCCTTCGTGGGCCTGAGCAAATACCTGCGCAGCGCCGATGGCAAGAAGGAAGAGAAGGGTGATGCCAAGACCAAGCTCGCCATTATTTATGCCGAAGGCAGCATCAGCAGCGGGAATGGCGATGACGAGATCCAGAGCGCCGCGCTCTCCGGCACCATCCGCGAGGCGCGCGAGGACAGCGCCATCAAGGCCATCGTGCTGCGCGTGAACAGTCCGGGTGGAAGCGGCTTGGCCAGCGAGGTGATCTGGCGCGAGGTGAAGCTCGCCGCCGAAGCCAAGCCGGTGGTGGTGAGCATGGGCAATGTGGCCGCGAGTGGCGGCTACTACATCAGCGCCCCTGCAACGAAGATCTACGCCGAGCCCACCACCATCACCGGCAGCATCGGCGTATTCGGCCTCATCCCCAACATGCAGGGCTTCTTCAACAACAAGCTCGGCATCACCTTCGATGGCGCCAAGACCCACCAGTATGCCGACATGATGACCGTGAGCCGCCCGCTGAATGAGACCGAGAAGCGCATGATGCAGCAGTGGGTGGATGAGTTCTACGACGGCTTCGTGGCGCGCGTGGCTGAAGGCCGCAAGCTCACCACCGCGCAAGTGGACAGCATCGGCCAGGGCCGCGTGTGGACCGGCGCCGACGCCAAGGAGCGCGGCCTGGTGGATGAGCTGGGCGGCCTGGAGGATGCCATCAAGGCCGCCGCTGAGCTAGCGGGGATTGCCGACTACCGCCAGGTGGAGCTGCCCGAGCAGGAGGATTTCTTCAAGAAGCTGCTGAAGGACCTGAACACCGAGGCGAAGGCCTGGGTGGCGCGCGAGTACCTCGGTGATGATGCCCAGCTGCTCCAGCAATTCAAGCAGGCCCGTGAGGCCAAGGGCTACACCGGCATCCAGGCGCGCATGCCGTATGAGCTGGTGATCCGGTAGGGATGATCCACTGGCGCTTGAGGCGCGGATGAGCTGCACAGGGCTCTTCCGCGCCTCAAGCGTTCTTGGCCAAGCGAGCGGAGCGTTATTCCTTCACGAAGCGCGCCTGTCGCATCAGCGTACGGTTGGCGTCTCGCAGGAGGAGCAGGTAGTGGCCTGGAGCCAAGCCCTTCACCGGTATTTCGGAGGCCGCCGCGCTGCCCGAATGCGCGATGCGTCCGGTGGCATCGAGCACCTCGAATCGGCTGCCCGCTGGCCAGCTGCCGTACATCGTGAGCGCTTCGCCCACCGGATTGGGCGCAAGGGTGAACGGATCCGGAGCAGCCTCCGGCACGCTCACCGGCGCGCTGCACTCCAGCACCGCATCGCCGCCGATCCATTGCGCCACATGCCGTATGGGCTCCCCATCGATGCTGATGAAGCCGCCGCACACGTACAGGCTGTCTCGCCAGACGGTGATGTCGCCTACACGGTCGAGTCCGATGGGATCGAGGAAATCCCCTGGCACGCTGCACCATTGGCGGCCGTTCCACTTGGCCACGCCATCGATGGGGATGCCGCCGGCATGGTCCATCTGGCCGCTCACCCAAAGGTCGTTGCGGTACCACTGCATCACCAGGCAACTGGCGTTGGTGGGCGATTCGGCGAAGCTGACCCCGCCGCCCATGGTGTTCCAGTGGGCGCCATCGAAGTAGGCGATGCAGTTGCCCGGCCCGCCGTTATCCATGCGGAAGTTGCCCGAGACGTAGAGCGTGTCGTTGCGGATGCTCATGTCGTTGATGCTGCGCGAATAGGCGCCCCAGCCGGGCACGTATTCCCACGCGCTGCCGTTCCAGCGCAGGAAGGAGACGAAACCGGAGCTGAAGGGGTCGCGGAAGCTGCCGGTGAGGTAGGTGTGGCCGCGGAACTCAAATACGAAACGGGCCCAGTTGGCGGTGTGCTGCGGGATCAGGTGCCACGGCGCCCACTCGTGGAAGGCGCTGCCATCGTAGCGGAATACGGTCGATTGTGGGTAGCCGCAGATGGACGTCGATGTTCCGGTGAAATAGAGTGAGGTGCTCACGGGATCCTTGGGAACAAGGTTGCGCTGAACATTCGGATGAGGGCACTCCAGTC